>DATKFU010000139.1:0-24266 GCA_035511215.1 Bryobacteraceae bacterium
GGGGAGACTACGCCACCTATCTCGCTGGTACAAGCGGGTATTCCTACGCCTACGGCGTCGCGGTGGATTCGAGCGCCAACGCTTACCTGACGGGCCAGGCGTATCCCACCTTTCCAGTCACCTCCGGAGCTTACGACACAACCTTCTCAGGATCGTACACAGGCTTCGTGGCGAAGATAAACCCGTCGCTGAGCGGAACTGCCTCCCTTGTTTATTCCACGTATCTTGGGGCCAACGGGAGCAATCCCAATGCCATAGCGGTGGATTCCTCCGGCGATGCGTATGTGACGGGGAACATGGCCAACGGGACCCCCATCACACCCGGCGCATTCACCTACGCGGGTGCGGATTCCACCAGTGGCGGCGTCTACGTCACCGAGCTGAATCCCGCCGGAAGCGCGCTGGTCTATTCCGCATATCTTGGTTATGGAACCGGATGGGGAATCGCGGTTGACGCGGGCGGCAGCGCTTATGTCACGGGGAGCGTCGGCTACGCGGATTTCCCCACCACTACCGGGGCCTACCAAACCACTTATGCGGGCGGTTTCGTGGTGAAGCTTCCTCCGGGCGGCGCAACGGAGACCTATTCGACCTTCCTCAGCGGCCCCAGCGGCTACACCGGCTCCAACGTAAATCCATCCGGCATCGCGATCCCGTCCGGATGCGCCTCGTCTTGCAACGCCTACGTGAGCGGCCAGACCACCACTACGGATTTTCCGCTGATCGACGCCGTGCAGACCTTTCCTTCCTCTTCCGGAGACAGCGGGTTTGTGGTGGAGCTTTCCGCGAACGGAGCCTCCGCCCTTCTCTCCACGTACCTCAGCGGGGCGACTGCGACAACTTATGGGCCAGCCAGTTATTATGGCAATTCGGTTCCGGCGCTGGCCGTGGACGGTTCGGGCAATATCTCCGTGGTCGAAAATGTAAGCGGCAGCGATTTCCCCGTGACTGTTCCTGGAACCTTGACCGATGGCGTGCTGGCCAAGATTGGCCCGGCGACTGCGGGATTTACCTGGGCAACGCCGACCAGCATCAACTTCTCCAGCCAGCCGGTCAATGTGAGCACATCCATCACCAACGGCACGGCTGCAATTACGCTGCGCAATCTTAGCGGCGCAGCAGTTACCCTGCAATCCATCCTGCCGTCCCCCGCCGCCATTTTCTCCGAAACCGACAACTGCAACGGCAGCATTCCCGCAGGTGGCTACTGCACCTTAGAGGTGAATTTTACCCCCGCGGCGAGCGGCCAGCGCAACGGCACCCTGACGGTCACGTCGAATGCCAGCAACAGTCCCGCCACGTTCGCGCTCAGCGGTACTGGTGTCGATGAGGGATACATTTACTCACCCACGTCCAGCCTGACGTTTGCGGACCAGGCGGTAGGCACGCTGAGTGCCGCGCAGTCTATCACGATCACCAATCTGGGCGATGAGACGACGACTCTGAGTATGTATACCTCGATCGCGGATTTCACGGAGTTGAATAATTGTCCCACCCAACTCGCGCCGGGATCCAGTTGCACCGTCAACATCACCTTCATTCCCACCGCGCCCGGCTTACGCACTGGCTATCTCTACATCTCGGGCTACGGCTACTACACTTCTCTGTCCGGAACCGGCACCGTCAATGGGAACGCCACGGGGTTGGCGCTCTCCGCCACTTCGCTCAACTTCGGCATTCAAACTGTCGGGACCACCAGCTCCGCCCAGTACGTTTACATAACCAACATCAGCTCGGCGCCGGTGACTATCAATTCGATGACGGTAAGCGGCAACTACGTGCTGGATACCTATACTTGCAGCGTACCCGGGCAGATCGCGCCCCAAAGTTATTGTATCGCATATATTGAATTCGCCCCGACTGCAGCCGGCACCCTCACGGGAACCCTGACGATCAATGACAGCACACCGGCCAGCCCCCATACCGTATCTTTGACCGGCAGAGGCCAAACGGCGACCAAGAACCTGGAATTTTATCCCGGAACGGCGATCGACTTCCCGGATCAGGCAGTCGGCTACGCCAGTACTTACCAACTGATCTACGTGTACAACGCTGGCGATTCAACTGTCACTATCGACCGCGTGGAGACCGCCGGCCCATTTCAAATATACCAGTCCAATTGCGAAGCGGCGACGATAAACGGCATCACTCCCGGGCCTCGCTTCTCCTATTGCTACGTCTATGTGACATTCACGCCAACCGCCACCGGCGCACAAACCGGAACACTGACGATTTTGAGTAGCGCGCCGAATAGTCCGAACGTTCTGAATCTGTCGGGCAACGGCATCACTCCGACCGGCGCAATTTCGGCTACGCCGACGGAGCTCAACTACGGATCGCAGCCCATGGGTATTACCAGTTCGAGCCAATACGTCGCAGTCACGAATCCCGGCAATACGCCGGTGACTGTCACGGGCCAGACGGCCACCGGTAATTTTGCGGTCACCGAGTGGACCGGTGATTGCTCTAACGGAACACTTCCGTACACGCTTTACCCGGGATATTATTGCAATATTTACATGGCATTCACGCCAACCGCGACTGGCGCGCGAACCGGCACGCTGACGCTGACGAGTTCCGCCGGAAACCAGACCGTCTCTCTTTCCGGCACGGGCGAAACCGCCACGCAAACCATCGGACTCACGCCCACCGCCCTAGGCTTTGGCAGCCAGATTGTCGGGCAAGCCACCGGCGCCTACTATGTTTACGCACGGAATACGGGTACGGAAACTGTAACGTTTACCGCGATCCCCTCTATTACGGGCGCGGATTCCGGCGATTTTAGCGTCAATCCAGTGAATTGCAATAACGGCTACACGGTAGCCCCGAACAGCAGTTGCTCTTTCTATGTCTCGTTCACTCCGGGAGCCAGCGGCGCGCGCTCTGCTACCCTTACACTGACGGATACCGCCGGCGCGCAGACTTTGGCGCTCAGCGGCACCGGCGTGGCTACCAGTCCCACTTACACCGTCTCGAATTACGAGCTGGCGTATAACCTGCAGGTCCAGGGGACCACCAGCCCTCTCAACACGTACGTCTACTTTTACAACAAGGGCGCCACCAGCGTGACCCTGGGAGCGGACGTAATCACCGGCAACTTCCTGATCCCTCCCGGCTACGATTCTTGCAGCGGGCAGGTAATCCCCGCAAGTAGCTCCTGCTACACATACGTGGAATTTGCGCCCACGACGGCCGGCTATCTCACCGGATCGTTGGCCTTTAAGAACAGCGGCGGCACCACCCTGGTGAGCGTGCCCCTGGCCGGATATTCCGAGGCGCCGATCTACTCGGCCTATGTCGATCCGGGTGCCCTCAACTTCGGACCCGAAACGATCGGTCTGACTAGCACTTACCAGTACACCTACCTTTACAACACCGGCAACCTGCCGCTGACCGTCGGCACGGCCACCGGCGTCAATACCATCATCGGCGCCAGCGCAACCGGAGAATTCTCCACGACGACCGAGGGCGACTACTGCAGCGGCACGACGGTCGCCGCGGGCGGTTCGTGCACTATATACGTAACCTTTGCGCCATCCGCCACCGGCGCACAGACTGGCAGTTTCACCCTGCCCGTGACTTATAACAATAATTCCACGGCCAGCTTCCCTGTAACCCTGGCGGGGAGCGGCGTGGCCGTAGTAGACTCGGCAGTCCTTTCCCCGACCGCCGCCACGTTCCTGGATCAAGTGGTTTTAACGACCAGTGCCTCCGACACCCTGACGTTGACCAACAGCGGCAACCGCACGTTCAACGTGGGAACGCTTACCGGCGTCAACATCGCGGTGGGTGCCAGTGCCACCGGCGAATTCTCCACCACCGCCGGCGGCGGTTCGGATGGCTGCAGCGGCGTAAGCGTGACCCCGGGCAGTTCCTGCTCAGTGTACATCGTATTCACGCCATCGGCCACCGGTGCGCGCAGCGGCAGCGTTACCTTCCCGGTTACCTATGCCGATAGCACCACTGCGACCCGCACCGCCACACTTTCCGGCAACGGTATTGCCTCCAGCAATTCTGTGGAGGTGACTCCGGCCGGCATGCAGTTCGGCAACCAGGTCGTAGGCACCGTAGGCTCCGGCAACACCGGCACTGTACAGTTGACCAACACGGGCAATGCGCCGGTGACTATCGGAGCCGATACCATTACGGGCGCCTTCGCTATCAGTTCCGATTCCTGCACCGATTCCACGATTCAGCCCGGAAACACCTGCTACGTTTACGTCACATTCAACCCCACGGCTCCCGGTGCCGCCTCGGGCACTCTCACCATAGCCGACAACTCCACTGGCGGTCCACACGCCGTTTCGTTGTCGGGTGTTGGCGTTTCCGCGAGCCAGCAGATTGTGCTTTCGCAAACCTCGGTCGCGTTCGGCAATCAACCCGCCGGCTCCAGCGGTTCGCAGACTACTGTCTACGTCTTGAATCAGGGAAGCACTAACGTCACGATTAACAGCATTGCCCTCAGTGGCGCCAACGCGGCCGACTACCAGATGAGCAACGCCTGCAGTACATATTTCTACGCCAACCAATCCTGCTCCATCTCGATCACATTCGCGCCGTTGGCCTCCGCCAGCGGGGCGCTGACCGCATCGATTTCCGTTAAATACGCCGCCAGCGGCACTCCCCAAACCATCACTCTCACCGGTACGGCGGTCGCGCCAGGTCCCGCCGCTGCCCTGACCCCGTCGTCCATCGCCTTCCCCAAGCAGACCGTCGGGGTTCCCAGCGCGCCGCAGAATTTCAGCGTGACGAATACCGGCAGCGCTAATCTGACAATTACCCTGGTGGCCTCCACCAACAGCACTGAATTCCCGATCGCAACCGATGGCTGCTCGGGAGCCACGCTTACGCCGAACCAGCAATGCGTGGTCGGCGTGCAGTTTTCGCCCAAAGTGGGCGGCAGGCGCTCCGGCACCATCACCGTGAACGACAACGCCATCGGATCGCCGCAGATTCTGACGTTGACCGGAACCGGCTACGGCACGCCGCTGGCATCGCTGAATCCTGTCAGCCTTTCGTTTGGAAGCGAGAATGTCGGTGTCACCAGCGGAGCGCTGACCGCCACGCTCTCGAACCCAGGCAGCGATGTCTTGAATCTTGCCGGCTTCAGTGTAGTCGGCGCCGACGCCGGCGAATTTAGCGCCAGCAACAACTGTCCGGCAACGCTTGCGCCGAACGGATCGTGTACTCTTTCAGTTACCTTCACGCCGGCCGCTGCGGGTACTCGCGGCGCCTGGCTCTCGATCACCGACAACGCCAACAACGTGGCGGGCTCCATCCAATACTTAACTTTGAGCGGAACGGGCGTTGCCGTACCGCAGGCCGGCGTTTCGCCCCCAACGATCGCCTTCCCCAGCACGGTAATCAATTTCGCCAGCACGCCCCAGAATGTCACGCTGACCAATGCAGGTACCGGTCCACTGAGTATTAGCAGCGTCGCCATCACGGGAACCAACGCCTCCTCCTTCACGGCAGCCAGTGGGTGCGGCATTAGCCTGCCGGCCGGCGCGTCCTGCATGATCGCCGTAACTTTCAAACCGGTGGCGACCGGGTCCTTGAGCGCCGCCATGACGGTCACCGACAACGCCAATAATGTTGCCGGTTCGACCCAGAGCGTGACCCTCAGCGGGACGGGTCTTCCCACACCGGTTGTTACGTCCGTTTCGGTTACGCCAAATGCCGGCGCCGGGACGGCTAAGACCTTTACCTTCGCCTATAACGACTCGGACGGCGCATCCGACCTGAACACGGTGTACGGCCTGTTCAATACCTCGACGGCCACATCCAGTGCCTGCTATGTGTATTACGTCCAGTCGGCTAACCTTCTGTACCTGCAGAATAACGCTGGGACGGCGGCGCAGGGTTCGGTGACTCCGGCCCAGACCGGCACTGTCTCTAACTCTCAGTGTTCTATCAACGGCGCGACCTCTTCCGTTAGCGTGTCCGGCAACAGCCTGAGAGTGGCGGTGACCGTGACCTTCCGGGCAGCCTTTGCCGGGACGGAGAATATCTACATGAACGCCACCAGCAACGAAGGGCAGACCAGTGGCGGATTGACGGCCGAAGGTACCTGGAACACATCCGCCGACGTAGCTCCCACGGCCGTATCGGTCACGCCGGCCAGCGGTACCGGAACCTCTCAAACGTTTAGCTTCGAGTTCGCGGATGGCAACGGGAATCAGGATTTGAACACCGTCTCCGCGATCGTTAACACCAGCACCGCTACGGCGAACGCCTGTTACGTCTACTACGTGAAGGCGGCCAACGCACTGTACCTGGAGAACAATGCCGGCACCGGGGCGCAGGGATCCGTGACCCCCGGAGTAGCGGGCACGGTTTCCAACAGTCAGTGTACGATCAGCGGCACGGGGGCTACGGTGACCTTGTCGGGTAACGATCTGACCGTGACCGTGCCAATCACGTTCCAGAGCACTTTCACCGGCGCCCAGAATGTGTACCTCTCGGCGACCGATGATGAGGGCCTGACCAGCGGATGGCAGGAACTCGGCACCTGGACTCCGTAGCACGGTAGTGCGTCCGGTGGACGGGCTGAAGCCAAACTTACACGGCTTTAGCCCTCGTTGGCCGCGACTTGGTCCGCCCTGCGATACCGAAATCGGCGCTGCCGGCTGTCGGTAGGCCCACGGTGATCGTCGCGGAAGTCGAGCCGGCGAAAATCCCAGCAAAGCGCCGGTGCATTTCAAGCACGAAGGCTCCGAGCCTACCGTCGCGACGCAGTGGGCCCCGGGCGTACCAGTACTTGACCGTGGCTGGCCCTCTGCTACACTCGGTTGAAACCCAAAATGTACAGATATCGAACCCGACCCCCGTCGCTGCGAAGATTACTGTTTAGTCTGCTCGTGGCGGGACTTGGCCTTGCAAGTCTCCGGTCGCCGATGAGTGCTGCGACCTGCCCGGAGTCTACGCCGCCCGGCTCCCCGCCTGCCGTTTTGACCTCTCAGTACGACAACGCGCGGGACGGTTACAACGGAAACGAGACTGTGCTCACCTCCACCGCGCTCAGCAGCGGCTCCGTCGCCCTTTGTCAGCCCAAGTGGTCTCCGCTTGCGATCGATTCGGGGCCAGGCAACCGAACCAACGGGATCTGGGCCCAGCCCCTCTATGTCCCGGAGATTTCCGTCGAAAGCCCTGCCAACGCCGCGCACTGCAACGACTTGGGCCGCAAGAGGTGCAACATGGTGGTTTCTGTGACGCTCAACGGCAGTGTGTACGCCTGGAATGCCGACAACGGGACGACCCTCTGGAGCGACTGTCAGGAAGCTGGCTGCACAAACAATGCGCCGTGGGTCAACGATTGCGGCGCGAGTGGAAGCATCTCGACGACCTGGGGACTAGGCGGCCTGCCGTTCGCGGGTATTATCTCGACACCCGTGATCGATACCAGCGGTGCGTCGCCGGTGATGTTTACAACCAGCCTATGCCAGACCTCTGCTGGGGGATCAATGGCCACCCAGTGGTGGATGCATGAGATCGATTTGACAACCGGGCTGGACGTCTGTGCCGGGGGTACCTGGTCAAACGGTGTGTGCTCCGGAACCGAACTGCATACTCAGTTCCTCTATACCCCCAGCGGCGGGTATCCCTTCATGGCCTGGCAACAGGTTCAGCGGTCGGCTTTGCTAGAGGTTCAAAATCCGGGCACGGGTGGGCTGAGCAATATGATCTACGCTCCCTTCGCATCCGGAGAAGGCGAGACCAACAGTCCCTACCACGGTTGGATTTTTGGCTTTAACGGAACGCCTACTTCCCTGACGCAAGAGTTCGCCTTGAATACATCCGGCTCAGGCACCAACACGGATCTGCCGGCCTGCAGCCAGGGCTGCAGCTTGTGCAACGCCTACGACCCCAGCCAGCCGAACGCTTGCAACTCCAGCCCTTCCTGCACTCCTGGCTCCAACCCGCCGTGCTGCTGCAGCACCAGTTGCGTGCCAAAGGGCTATAGAGCACCCGCGAACTGGTGCGGCCAAGGTGGCGGATCGTGGATGGCCGGCGAGGGGCCCGCGGCCAATACGCTGAATGGCGTCTCCCACGCGTATGTCGGCACGGGGAACGGCCCATTTCAGCAATACCAGGCCGATGGTGTCACGCTCACGAACCAGACCTCTAACTGGGGCCAAAGCATTCTCGATTTCACGCTTTCGGGCGGCGCATTCGATTCAAGTCCCTCGGAGTACTTTACTCCTTATGGCGGGCTCCCGGTGCAGGAGCCGGCCGTGGGCGCGCCCTACACTTTCGAGAGCATGAACCTGAACGATTTTGACATGGCGGTATGCGGTATTCTGCTCTTCAACGATACAAGCACCGCCCCCCCTACTCCCAGGGCGGTCACGTGTGACAAAGCCGGTTACGGCTATCTGCTGACGCAGGGCAACCTGTGTGGATCGCCCACAGGCGAGTGCTTTCCCGCCTATTCCGCCGCCGCTGGCGGGCGAGCCGGGAGTGCTTTGGGCGACCCCGGGAACATCTTTCCGTTTGGAGCGAGCTACGATTTATGCGCGAACAAGACCGACCCCGACACGTGTCATCGCATCACAAGCCTGGCATTCGATCCGGACAGCTCGCCGAACCGCCTGTACTTCTGGCCCTACCAGGAGCTGATGACATCGTTTCAATTGTCCAATAACACGCTGCAAAGCGGCAGCGGAACACTTTCCACGGGCGCGTCCCTTACCAGCGTGATCCTAAGCGTAGGCAATCAGGTCTTGGTGGGAGACCAGATCTCCAACATCCCAGGCGAGCGTATCCAGACGGTCACGGCGATCGACTTCGGCGGGAAGCAAATAACTGTGGCTCCGGGTTTCAGTGAGGCCCTGAATGGCATCTCCGGATGGGACTACAGTGGCTTTTTCATAAATCCGGTACAGGCACAATACCCGGGAATCGGAGCCGCGGTGGAGTACCCCGGCGGCGCCGTGCAGGTCACTTCAAACAGCGGGAGCAACGGGGTCGTCTGGGCATTGGCCAATATGCAGGTTTCCAATCCCTGCCCCCCCAATTGCGCGGGTACTTTATATGCCTACGACGCGACAACCCTGGACTTACTTTGGTGTACTAATTCGTTAAAGTATTCCGCAACCAATTGTGACAATAGCACGACCTTTGTGCCCGCGACATTCGCCCGGCCCACCATAGTGAACGGTAACATCTACGTTCCCACCTATGGCGGCATCACCAAGGCCGGTAATCCCAAGTGCACAACGGCGGCCCCCTGCTCCGGCGTAATTGTGTACGTGCATAACCCATAGAGCGGCCTGGAACAACATGATCGTACGTTGTCTTAATACTGCATTGCCACTCGCTCTATGCGTCGTCGCGGCGGCCGCGCCGCCGGTTGCCGGGCAGCCCGTTTTTCGAGTCGTCTCTTATGTGAACAACCTCGATCAGCCCGCGGGAATGGTGGAGGGCTCTCCGGGCGTCTTTTACTCGGAAGCGGGACAATCCGGCCCGCACGCGGCGATCTCGATTACGGCTGCCGGTACCACAACGACTCTGGCAACGGTCCGGAGCCCCGACCAGATACCGTCGCTATTAGTGAGCGCGGCTAACGGCCGGTTCTATTCTTCGATCGAACAGGGCGCTCACCCGGCGCATGTCTTCTCGGTGACGCCGGTGCCGGACAGTCAACAGGTTTATTCGGCTCAGAGTCTGCATCCCATTCTGAGCCAGAACCTGCCGGATGGCGGACTGCTGGCTCTGGCAGTCGCCCCCACCCGGACCCTTTGGTCTTTAGCCAAGGTTGACTTGAGCGGCATTGTAACGTCTATATACGAGTTTCCCTCCACCGAGCGTCCGGACGCGGCGATATACGCCAGTGACGGCAGTTACTACGGCGTTGCCCAAGCGAAGAATGCGTCCACTGGTTACGTCTTCCGGGTGACGCCGTCCGGCGTTTTGACTAAGCTGTATGACTTTCCGGCCGGCACTTTCTCAGGATATTATGCAGTGCCGCTGCTCCAAGCCGCCGATGACAACCTGTACGGCGCTACACCTAACGGCGGCGCTAACGGGACGGGCGCCATTTACAAGCTGACCTTAGGCGGCCAGTACACCCTGCTCTATTCGTTTCCGAAGGGAGACTTGGGCGGTCCCACAGCGCTAATCGAAGGCAGCGACGGGAATTTGTACGGCGCCACCCTGGGATCTCTGCGGACTGGGGGATACAGCCAGTTGTTTCGGATCGGCAAGAAGGGTGAATATTCAGTTGTGTATGACATGAGCGACGCGCGTGCCGACGGCGCGTGCCAGTGTTCCCTGGTGCTGGGGAGCGATGGAATTATCTATGGGACTGCCGTAGCCGGAGGCGTCCACGGCGGCGGCCTGTATTTCGCCCTGGATGCGGGGCAACCCAAGCCGGCGCCACAGCCGCGGCGTTTCAGCCCGCCATCGGGTGCAGTGGGTACTAAGGTCCTGATTTGGGGTTCCAACCTGCTGTCGGCGTCGGTCCGCTTCAACGGGACCGCGGCAACGGCGGTTTCAAATAGCGGGTCTAATTACATTTGGGCGACCCTTCCGCCGGGAGCCACTACCGGGCCGATTACCATTACTACGCCGGGCGGAACCCATACCACCGAGGCAAGCTTCATCGTCCAGTAGTGCGGTGCGTTCGGAAAGCGGTTAGACTCAATACTGTTCACTTTGGTGGGGCAGACGATCGTTTTATGTCGTCTGCCAGCGCTCGCGAAGGTGGCAGACCACGAAAGGCGATGGTCTGCCCCACCAAGTGAACAGCATTGCGAGTTAGACTCTACCGCGCAGCCGGTCGATTTGGCGGCGATCGCGCTTCGATGGCTTGCCTTCCCGCCACGCCTCGAAATGCGGCGTCGCTTTGCGCTCTTCTGCCACCTTCAGGCGCAATGCGCGGCTCGCTTCAATCTCACGGTAGAGCGCCTGTGCAACCGCCGCCGGGCCGCGCATGTCACTGAGAGCCAGTACCTCCAACTGAAAGTCGCCGCTATCGTTCTTCACTTGCAACAGGTCGCCGGCGCGGACCTCGCGCGCAGCTTTGGCGGGTTGCCCGTTCGACTCGATGCGGCCAAGTTCACACGCCCGCGCGGCGAGCGTGCGCGTCTTGAAGAACCGCGCAGCCCAGAGCCACTTGTCCATTCTCACGCTGGTCATCGTACTGCCAGCTCAGCCACCACCAAAATGAGTAGAACTCGCATATCGTATATTCAATGGAAGCTCTCTACTTATGAAACCACAATCGCCATCGCGAACCGCGCCAGCCATGCTAGCCGTCGCCGCCTGCATCACGCTCGCATCCGCTGCGCACGCTGCCCAAAACTGCGACGCCTTGAACAAGCTGGACCTCCCTGCCACCTCGATTACCCGCGCGGAGTCCGTGCCGGCCGGCGGCTTCACCATGCCCAACGGCAAAGCCTTGCCTAATCTGCCGGCGTTCTGCCGTGTGACCGGAACGATCAAAGCTTCGTCCGACTCGAACATCTATTTTGAAGTCTGGATGCCGCCCAACTGGAACGGCAAGTTCCAGGGGGTTGGCAACGGAGGCTTCGCCGGCTTGATCGGCTACGACCAATTGGGCTTCGCGGTCGCCCACAACTACGCCACCGCGGCCACCGATACAGGGCACCATGCCGAGGGCACCGACGCCTCCTGGGCCCTCGATCACCCCGAGAAGATCGCCGACTTCGGCTATCGCGCCATCCACGAAACGGCCGCGAAAGCCAAGGCCATCCTGCGCGCTTTCTATGGCGAGGACCCCAAGCGGTCCTACTTCAGCTCCTGCTCCAACGGCGGCCGCCAGGCGCTGATGGAAGCGCAGCGCTACCCCGAGGATTACGATGGCATCATCGCCGGGGCGCCCGCCAACTACTGGACGCATCTGCTGGCCAACGCCGCTTGGGACAATCTGGTGCTGCTGGGCGAAAAGGACAGCTTCATTCCGCCCAAGAAACTTCGCGCCATTCAGGCCGCGGCCCTGGCCGCCTGCGACGCACTGGATGGCGTGAAGGATGGCGTCATCGAAGACCCGTCGCGCTGCCGCTTCGATCCCGCCGTTCTCCTGTGCCAGGCCGCCGAGCAGGACACTTGCCTGACTGCGCCGCAAGTGGCCGCGCTGAAGAAGCTCTACGCCGGCGGGCGCAATTCCCACGGCCAGATATTCCCCGGCTACTCTCCGGGCGGTGAGGCGGAGTTCGGCGGCTGGGCCGTGTGGATCACCGGACCGGCCCCCGAGCGCAGCCTGATTTACACTTTCGGCACGCAGTTCTTCAAGAACATGGTGTTCGACAACGCCGCCTGGGACTACCACACTTTCAACTCCGACCGCGACACGCAGTCCGCGGACGACAAGCAATCCGGCAACCTGAACTCCACCGATGCCAACCTCGGCCGCTTCCGCGAACGCGGCGGCAAGCTGATCCTGTACCACGGGTGGAGCGACGCCGCCATCGCGCCGCAAAACACGATCGACTACTATGACAGCGTCGTAGGAAAGATGGGCGCGCAGCAGACAGCCGGCTTCGTGCGCCTCTTTATGGTGCCCGGAATGCAACATTGCGGCGGCGGTTCCGGCGCCAACAGCTTCGGCCAATACCCCGGCGCGGCGGGCGACCCGGACCACGACATGGATGCCGCGCTGGAGCGTTGGGTCGAAAAAGGAGCAGCGCCTGAGCGCATCGTGGCTGCCAAGCGCAAAAGCGATTTGGACCCCGCCAGCGCCATCGTGCGCACGCATCCTTTGTGCGCCTATCCTCTGGTTGCACGCTACCAGGGCAGCGGCAGCACCGACGACGACGCCAACTTCGCGTGTGCCAAACATGAGTGATATAAAGCCGGTGTCGAGATGAGTTTCGACACGGTACGCACGAGTGCGGTCACTACAGTATTCCTGATAGCGGTTTCGTGGTGGAGCGTGCTGCAGATCGATCCTCCGCCGGTGGTTCCCTCCAGCGCGCAGGCTACGGACTTCTCGGCAGCCCGCGCCCTGGCCTATTTGCGCGTCTTTGCGCGCGTGCCGCACCCCGTGGGCACCGCGGCGCACGACGCCGTGCGCGATTATATTGTTCAGCAGCTCGTCGGTTTAGGCGCGCGCCCGGAAGTACAGGCCGCCACCGTCGTGAACCCGCGCTGGGGTTCTCCCTATAGCGCCGCCACCGTGTACAACGTCCTGGCGCGATTGCCCGGCTCCGCCAGCACCAAAGCCGTCATGCTTGCTGGCCACTATGATTCCGTATCCGCCGGCCCCGGCGCCAGCGACGACGGGCACGCAGTGGCCCTGGAACTCGAAACTTTGCGCGCGTTGCGGGCCGGCCCGCGCCTGCGGAACGACATCGTTTTTCTGTTCACAGACAGCGAAGAAGGCGGCCTGCTGGGCGCCAAGGGCTTCCTGGAGCATCATCCCCTGGCAAAGCAAATCGGCCTGGTGATGAACTTCGAAGCGCGCGGCACCAGCGGCCCCGCCATGATGTTCGAAACCAGCGAGGACAGCGGCAGGATCGTACGCGAGTTTGCCGCCGCCGCGCCACACCCCGTGACTTCCTCGCTGAGCTACGAAGCCTACAAGCTGCTGCCCAACGATACCGACCTCACCTTCTTCAAGTTGGCCGGACTCGCCGGGCTGGGCTTCGCCTACGTCAACGATGTGGCTTACTACCACACCCAGTATGACGATGTGGCGCACCTCGATCCGCGCAGCCTGCAGCAGGACGGCGATTACGCGCTGGCGCTGGCGCGGCGTTTTGGCGATATCGATCTGCGCGATCTGAAGAGACCCAACGCCACTTATTTCGTCCTCCCGTTTTTCGGCTGTATCGTCTATCCGGTGAGTTGGAGCGTGCCGCTCGCGGGGATCGCCACGTTGCTGTTTGCGGGCGTTATGGCTCTCGGCATTTCCAAACGCCGCCTTTCTCTGGGCGGAACGCTAGCGGCGCTCTGCGGATTTCTGCTCGCGGTTTTGGTGGCCAGCGTCGCGGTAGGAGTGATGTGGTCGCTGGTCAAGGGTCAGGCCGGGGGAATCTGGCAAGCCTATGCGGGAGATCCTTATCACGCCGGCGTCTATCGCCTGGCGAGCGTCGCGCTGGCCGTGGCTCTGACCGCGACCTTCTACGCGCTGATCCAAAAACGTGCGCGCGTGCTGAACTTATGGGCCGGCGCGCTGTTCTGCTGGTTGCTGCTGGCGCTGGCCGCTAGCGTCTACATGCCTGGCGCCTCGTACTTGTTCCTCTGGCCGATGCTCTCGTCGACCGTCGCGCTGGGCATCCTCGCCATGGGTCGGGGTGGTCCGATTCTGCAGTGCGCCTGCGCGCTGCCTGCGCTGATCATGATGGCGCCTACCATCGAATTGCTGTTCCAATCCCTGACCATGCGCATGGCCTTCGTGGGCGCCTCGACGACCGTGCTCCTGTTGGGTCTGCTGATCCCGTGTCTGAACCTGATCGCCGCCAGCGGCCGTTGGCTACTGCCCATCGCCGCCACGCTGATTTGCGCGGTCTGCCTGATCGCGGGAGCGGCCATGTCCGGCGTCAGTCGCGACAACCCGCGCACCAATAGCATCTACTATGGCCTGGACACTGACACGGGCAAAGCCGCCTGGTTCAGTCTCGACCGCCAGGAAGACGAGTGGACGGCGCACTATTTGGGCGCCCACCCGCAACACGCCGCGTTCTCGCCATTCGTGCCATTCCTGCCGTGGCAATACCTGACTCAGGAAGCGCCCGCAGTCGCCTTGCCTGCGCCGTTGATCGAGCGGCTCGGCGGCGCGGCCAATGAGCTCGCCCTGCGCGTGAGCTCGCCGCGCCAGGCTCCGCGCATGTACCTTTACGGCGACGAGCGCAACCCGGTGCTGGAGTCCACCGTGGACGGTGCGCCCATCGACGCCGCCAAGGCTTTCGCCGATTTGAAGCCTGGCCAGAAGGCTTACGCCTTCCGCATGCAGCGTTGGGGACTCTGCTATTTCAACGTGCCCAGGCAGGGCATCGAGCTACACCTGCGCCTGCGAGACCCCGCCGCGGGCTACCGCATGGAGGTGGTCGATCAATCCTATGGCATTACCGGGCTGCCCGGAGCCGCGCCGCGTCCCGATAGCATGATTCCGTTCCCGCTGATGATGGACTCCGTGTGGGTGCGGAAGCAGTATACTTTCTGAAGATGGTTGCCGAATCGCTTGCACCTATCGTACTGCCCGATGCGGACGGACAACCGGTCCGGCTGGGTGCGCTTTGGGAGCGGCAGCCGGCGGTAGTGGTCTTTCTGCCCCACTACGGTTGAATTTTCTGCCGTGAGCACGTCGCGCAGTTGCGCGAACATGAGCAGGCTTTCCACGAGCGGGGCGCCAACCTGGCGGCCATCGGACTGGGCGACGCAACCTACGCGCGGCTGTTCCGGGACGATACGGGCATTCGGTTCCCGCTGCTCATCGACGAGCAACGCCTGGCGTATCATTCTGCCGGTCTGCGCAACGCGAACCTTCTGCATATGCTAAGGAGCGACAACAAAACCGCCCGCGACCGGGCGCGCGCAGCGGGGCACCGGCAGCACAAGCTCGGCCAGAATCCGTTTCAACTCGGGGGCAGCTTTATCTTCGGACCGGGCAATGCGGATCGGTACGCGCACGTTAGCCGCACATTTGGGGACAATGCGGCGGTTGAGGATCTGCTCGCGGCGCTGTGAGATCCGAGTTGTGAGTTCACTTCTTCACTCGCGCGCAACGATCAGGCGAAAGCGCCGCCTGAAAGGCCGCTGCGGCCCGAGTTGGCTGCCCCACACTTACACCTGGACTGGCACGCCCGGCAGAACACACGCGCGCAGGCCGGGCAGGGGCTCCAGCAAGCGGCGCAGAGCAGGTGCATTTTAGCGCCAGCCTTATCGCAAAGATACAAAGGCCGCGCGCGGCCGGCGCAGCCTTCGCAGAGCGGCGTGTCAAGCGCGCGCAGGATCGCGTTCCAGGCGAGCGTTACCTGGCGCTCTTCTTTCTTGCGGATGAGCCTGACGGAAATCGTGCGCACCGGCAGCGAGATGACCAGCACATCCGTCAACTCGAGCTGCACGCGCAACGAATATTTGCGCACCAGGTCTTCCAGCTTCGCTGCATGGTCGAGCTTGGTAGCTTCGATGCGGCTGCGATCCTTCTCCGCGGCTTGCGGCTCGGCCGTCCGCCGGGTGGCGCGCTTCTCCAACTGGGCAAGCATCCCGCTGTAATACGATTCCATGCGCTCGCAATCGCGCGCCAGGCGGCGATTCGCGCTTTGCTCGATAAACGCAATACGCGCCCGCACGTCGGTTTCGGCGGCGCGGGCGGCCGTCGGATAGAGCGTGCGCAGTTCGGTGGCGGGCACGGTAAACGCCGGGTCGTTCTCCAGATCGTCACGCACGGAACGCAGCAGGCGCTCCGGTTGTTCGGCAAACGAGCGCGCCGCGCCGTTCAGGCAAACTCCCGCGTACCCGATAGTGCGCTCGTCGGACTCCACGGTGTACTGAAACGAGAACAGGAAGTATGGCAGGGACGCGGCGAAGTCTTCGACCAGGCGCCAAACTCCGTTTTGGACGACCAACTCGCGATTCAGGATAGCGTCGGCATCGATGCGTCCCGTAGGCGCTCGCATGCGCAAGCGTGCGCCGGCCACTGTGGGCGATGGAGGTAGCAGTGCGCTCAGACGCTCCATCCATTCCGCGGGATCGTCTGCGCCGCCGCGCGCGCCGAAATCGAGCGACAGCCAATCGCTCACGGCCAACTTAGCGGAGACTTCGGGCGGCACCAGCGCGCGCACTACGCCTTCGCCTTCGCTATGGCCTTCGTCCTCCACCAGCGCGCCGCGGCTCATCAGCAAGTCGCGCGCCCAATCGCTCAACCGAATCACGTCACACCTCGAAATCCCGTTGGAACAGCGCTTCGTCGAATTCCTTCACTTTGGCATGCTCCGCTTTGGCGGCCAGCAGACGCTCTGCTAACTCATCGAAAACCTGTTCCACGGCAACCGGCCGGCCGGACTGGTCCGCCTGGCGCGCCGAGAGCCATAAATCCATGACCAACTCGGCGAAATCGCGCGCATCGTCGAGGCTGCCCAGAATGGCGTCCATCTCGCCCACCACCAGCTCGAACATATTGATCTTGTCGTGCAGCACGCGCAGCAGGTGCTCTTCCACCGTGCCCGCCTGGCAAAAATTGAATATGAATACGTCGTGTTCCTGGCCGATGCGATGGACACGGCCGACGCGCTGCTCCAGGCGCATGGGGTTCCATGGCAGGTCGAAGTTGACGACGGTATCGGCGAACTGCAGGTTGCGGCCCTCGCCGCCCGCGCCGGTCGACAGCAGCACGTCGGCATCGTCGCGGAAACGCGCGATGGCAGCATCTTTATCTCCACGCGAAAGATCACCGCTGAACAGCGCATAGCGAAGATTGCGGCGCCGGCAGATTTCCGCCAGATGCTCCAGGGTGGGCACGAATTCGGTGAAGACGACGGTCTTGGCTTTGCGCCCCCCGAGCATCTCGCCAAGCTGGATGCCCTTCGATCCGTCGCCCACGCGCGAGGCCAAATCGAGGATGGACTCCAGGTCGGATACGTCGCGCCGGTCCGGGCGGTCGTGGTCCGACAGGCGGCGCACGATGGAGCGGTGCAAGGCCTGCGGACTGCTGCCGGCCTGGCGCTGCATCCAGTCGAGCGCCATCGCGCCAGGATGCCCGCCAGATTGTTTGCCGGTTTTGTAGCGCTCGGCAACATAGGACGAGACCCGCTCATATAGCTCCGCCTCGGCGGCGGAAGGAGCCACTACCACGCTGGCCGCCACGCGATGCGGCAGGCGAACATCCGCCGCGGAGCGCGTATTGCGGATCATCACTTCGGCCAGCAGCGCGCGCAGTTGGTCCGGATTCTTCGGCGACTTCGGCTTGGCCGCATTCACGTACAGTTTGCGGAATTCCGATTCGGTCGCCAGCAGGCCGGGCTTCAAAAGTGTGATCAGATTATACAGCTCGATCAGATTGTTCTCGACGGGAGTGGCCGTGAGCATCAGGATGAATCGCTTTTCGAGCGAGTCCACCAGCTTCCAGTTGGCGCTGGCGCGGTTCTTCAGGCAATGCGCTTCGTCCACGATCACCATGTCCCAAGGCGTGGATGACAGCGCCGAAACGTGCGGCTCCAGGCGCGCCATGGCGATGGATGCGACCACCAGTGGCTCATTTTTCCAGAAGCGCTCGGGATCGCGCCTGAATTCCGCGCCATCGGGCGAGGCGGGCGCGAAGCCGAACTTCTCGGTCAGCTCGCCTTTCCATTGGGTGACCAGCGAAGGCGGGGCCAGCACCAGGGCCTTGCGCACCATGCCGCGCGCCCAATACTCCTTCAACACCAGGCAGGCTTCGATGGTCTTGCCCAGGCCCACTTCGTCGGCCAACAGGGCGCGGCCTTTGAAGTGGCGCAGCACTTTGCGGACAGTCTCGTGCTGGTAGACGTAGCTGTCGACTCCGGTCAACGAGGGAAGGCAGACCAGATCCTCGAAGCTCTGCGCCAGGCGCAGTTCCTGCAGGCCGCGGCGCAGGAAATAATCCACCAGCGCACCGGTGGCGGTGGCGGGCGCCAGTAGGGGCGGGGGGAGAAAGGAAACGCGCACGCGCGGCGGCTCGGGTTTGGTCGGCGATTCGGGGTTGGCGGCGGGTGCGGCGGGTGCGGCGGGAGCTGGTGGCGGAGGCTCCGGCTGCGGGGCTGGCGCCGCAGGCTCGGCCGCCGCCGTGGGCTGTTGGCACCATTGTTTGACGCGCGGCCGTAAATCTTTCCACTGGCGATGCGTGCTTCCGGAAGTAAGCGCCAGGAATTCCCGGAAACTCTCCTGAGCCTCCGCGACGCGCCCCAACTCCTTGAGCGACACCCCCGAGTTGTACACCACGCCCGGATCCTCCGGCCGCAATTTGCGCAGCATCTTCAAATAGGGAAGCGCTACGGCGTACTGTCCCGCTTCGGAATAGATGCGGCCCAGCAGGTGCAATGTGGGCGCATGCTCCGGGCACAAGACCAGGGCTTTCTTCAGAACGCGCGCGGCTGCCGGAATGTCGCCGCGGTGGAAGGATCGCTGCGCCTCGGTGTGCAGGTAGTCCGCCTGCTCCCGATTTTCCTCCTGGCGCGCTTCGGCTTCGCGAAGCTTCAGTTCTCTGCGGCGCCGCTCCTGTTTCCTGGCGTCCGTCGTTAGTGCTCCTTTCCTTTGGTCTTCAGCACGATGGGCGTACCCCGGAAGCCGAACTGCTTGCGGATCTGATTCACCAGATATCGCTCGTCGGAGAAGTGCAGCGGTGCCGTCCGGTTGGTGAACAGCACGAAGGTCGGTGGCCGCACGGACGCTTGCGTGATGTAGTAAATCTTGCGCTCTTCGAAGCGCAAGCGCTCCACGAAGCGGTTGAGTTCACCGGTAGTGATCCGCTTCGTGGCGGATTCGTAGACCTCCCGAATCAACTTGAAGATGCGGTCGACGCCGGCGCCGGTCTTGGCCGAGAGGAAGAGTACCGGGGCGTATTCCAGGAACTTCAAATGGTCGCGCACATCCTGTTCGAATTCTTGCTTCTTCTTGTCCGCGATCAGGTCCCACTTGTTGACGCACAGGATCACGCCGGACCCGCCTTCGTGCGCGTATCCGGCGATGGTGGCGTCCAGCCCGAGCACGCCTTCGGCAGCGTCCATCACCACCAGCACCACGTCGGCCATGCGGATGTTGCGGCGCGCCATCACCACGCTCAACTTCTCGGCCATGAGTTTGGTCTTGCCTTTGCGGCGGATGCCGGCGGTGTCCACAAAGGTGTAGCTGGCGCCGCCGTGCACCACGGTTTCGTCCACGGAATCGCGGGTGGTGCCGGCGATGGGCGAAACGATGACGCGGTCTTCACCGGTGAGCGCGTTGAGCAGCGTGGATTTGCCCACGTTGGGACGGCCGATGATGGCTACCTTGACGGAGTGGGGGGGCTCTTCGCCGGGCGCGGCTTCAGAGGGCGCCGCGAAGCCGGCGGTGACATGCTCGAGCAGGCTATCCACGCCGATGCCGTGTTCCGCGGAAACCGGAAAGATGTCGCGGATCCCGAGCGAATAGAAGCCGTGCGCCAGGTCTTCGCGCGCGCCGGTATCCGCTTTGTTCACGGCCAGCGAAATGGGTTGGCCCAGGCGCAGCAGCATGCGCGCGAGATCGCGGTCGGGCGCGGTGATTTCGGAGCGGCCGTCCACGATGAAGATGATGTGCGCCGCGTTCTTCAGAGCTACGCGTGCCTGTTTCAGGATCTGGCTGGGGATGTACTCGGAATCGTCCACCACGATGCCGCCGGTATCGATCAGCTCGAAGGGCCGCCCACGGTACTCGGTGAAGCCGTGGAGGCGGTCGCGGGTGATGCCCGGCTCGTCGCCCACGATGGCCCGGCGCTGCCCTGTAATGCGGTTGAAGAGGGTCGACTTGCCGACGTTGGGCCGGCCCACGATGACCACCGTGGGTAGGGACTGGGACATGCGTATTTATGATAGCAGCAGGGGCGGGCGGACTCGTAGACGGTACTCCGGCCGTGCCGCTTAGAATGCACTAGCGCAGTCTTCGAAATAACCAGACAGTTCCGGCGGCGGCGGGGCGCAGACGATCGCTGTTTGTCGTCCGCACCGTGCTCGAACTCGGCAGGCCACTAACAACGATGGCCTGCCCCACGGCTAAATCCGCTACCAGCTAAATCCGCGCCGGGCGATGATACAATTGTCCGACTCACAAAACAATCGAGGCCGGAAATCGATGACTTGGACTCAGGTCTATACGCCGGTTGCGGGCAGCGTAGGGCTTTCCGCGCTGGTCGCCGCCCTCCCCGTGGCCGTTCTGCTGGGCCTGCTCGCCTTCGGCCACGCGCGAGCTCACTGGGCCGCGCTGGCCGGTTTGGGCGCATCCCTCGCCGTGGCCGTGCTGGTCTTTGGCATGCCGCCTGGGCTGGCCGGCGCCGCCGCGCTGAATGGCGCCGGCTACGGCCTGTTCCCCATCGGCTGGATCGTACTGTGCGCCATCTTCGTATACGACGTGACCGTCCAGTCCGGCGATTTTGAAGTGGTCAAGCACACCGTGGCCGGATTGGCCAGCGACCGGCGCCTGCAGGCGCTCCTGATCGCATTCAGTTTTGGAGCGTTCATCGAGGGCGCGGCGGGTTTCGGTACTCCGGTGGCGATATCGGCCGCCATGCTGATCGGTCTCGGTTTTCGGCCGTTGCAAGCCGCCGGCATGGCCTTGATCGGCAATACCGCGCCGGTGGCTTTCGGCGCGCTGGGCACGCCGTTGATCGCGCTGGCGGGCGTGACGGGACTGCCGCTCGATCAGCTCAGCGCCCTGGTCGGCCGCATCCTGACGGTGTTCAGCGTCATCGTCCCCTTCTGGCTGGTGTGGGCGATGGCCGGGCGCAAGAGCATGCTGGAAGTATGGCCCGCGTGCCTGACGGCTGGCGTGAGCTTCGGCGTCGCGCAATTCCTGGTCAGCAATCTGCATGGGCCGTGGCTGGTGGATATCGCCGGATCGCTGGTCTCCATGTTGGCGCTGGTGGTTCTGTTGAAGTTCTGGCAGCCGCGCAGCACCTGGAGTTTCGCGCATGAGACGGAAGCCGGGCGCCGGGCCGAGGCAACCGCCCGGCCGGCTATCGACAGCCGGCGCGCGCTGAAGGCTTGGATGCCGTGGATGCTGCTCTCGGTTCTGGTGTTCGCCTGGGGTGTGCCCCAGGTGAAGGCATTTCTCAACCACATCTCCCAAGTCACGTTCAACGTGCCAGTGCTGCACAAGAGCGTGCTGCGCGTGCCACCGGTGGTTTCGAAACCGACCGCCGAGCCGGCCGTGTTCGTCTTCAACTGGCTCTCCGCAACGGGCACCAGCTTGTTGCTTACCGGTATCGTCAGCGGCCTGCTGATGGGCTTTTCGCCTCTCAAGCTGCTATCGATTTTCTGGGGCACGCTGCGGCGTGTCCGGCTGTCGCTGCTCACGATCGCGGCCATGCTGGCGATCGGCTACGCCACGCGCTACGGCGGCCTGGACGCCACCATGGGTCTGGCGTTTGCTTCCACCGGCGCGCTCTTTCCGTTCTTCTCGCCGCTGCTCGGATGGCTGGGCGTGGCGCTCACCGGCAGCGACACATCTTCCAACGTGCTGTTCGGCGGCTTGCAGCAGATCACCGCGCGCCAGGTGGGTGTATCGCCGTTGCTGGCCGCGGCGGCCAATAGCGCCGGCGGCGTGATGGGTAAGATGATCGACGCGCAGAGCATCGTGGTAGCGGGTGTCGCCACCGGCCAGGAAGGCAATGAGGGCAGCATCCTGCGTTACGTGTTTCTGCACAGCATCGCCCTGGCCGCGCTGGTCGGCGTCGTGGTGCTGTTGCAGGCTTACGTGTTTCCGTGGACGGTTCCGGTGGCGCATTGAGTTCACGTGCTTACTTCCTGACTACTGCCCGTCTGGGATTCGATTGCTGGTCGAATGCCGACCTGGCTTAGCGATGCGTTAGCGAACGAACTGTGGGGCGATCCGCGGGTCATCGCCTTAATCGGAGGGCCCTTTCCGGACCGCGAAATTCAGGAGAAGCTCTAGCGGGAAATTGCGTCGATGGCGGCGTACAAGGTTCAGTACTGGCCCGTTTTTCTTCTGCAGGACGCTCGGCACGTGGGTGCGCCGGTCTACGTCCATATCGGCTGGACGACCAGACTTACGAAATCGGATTTCACCTTCGGCCGGCGTATTGGGGGCACGGCCTGGCCGAGGAAGCTGCTCGTGCAGCCGCCGCCTTTGCGTTCGAATCGCTGGGCGCAAAGGCGCTGTTTGCAGGGCATCATCCTGCAAACTTGGCGTCTCGTCGGGTGTTGACAAATCTCGGATTCAGGTTCACGCATGCAGAACTCTATGGCCCGACCGGCCTGATGCACCCGTCGTACCTATTGCAGCGTGACGAGCAGCCGTGCGCCGTACGCGCCGGCCATTATGAGACGATGTGAAGCATGCATCTCACCAGACGAGCGTTCACTTTGGGCGGCGCAACTCTGGGGGCCGCGCTGCAAGTCCAGGCGCAGCCGCCCCGCCCCGCTCCCATAATTTGTCTGTTCTCCAAACATCTCGCCCAGATCCATTATGCGGAGCTCGGCGGCGTGCTCAAGGACCTGGGCTTTGCCGGCTGCGATCTCACCGTGCGTCCCGGCGGGCATGTAGAGCCGTCTCTCTCGGCCGCCGACCTGTATCGCGCCGTGGAAGCCATTCGCGCGGAAGGCGTCGAGGTGCCCATGATCACCACCGCCTTCGTGTCCGCGGCCGATCCCACCCTGCCCAACGTACTGGCCCTCTGTGGCCGCGACCGTATGCGGATACCCTATTTCAAGCTGGGCTACTGGAACTACCGGCCGGCCGATAACATTGAGGCGCGGGTTGCGGAAGTCCGCCGCGACGTGGCTGGCCTGATGTCGGTCGCCCGCGCCTACGGCATGGTGGCGGGATTCCACAATCATTCCGGCAACTACGTCGGCGAAGCCGTGTGGGACGGCCGCGCCGTCATCGACGGCATGGATCCGAACTGGATTGGTTATTACTTCGATCCATGCCACGCTACCGCCGAGGGCGGGGAAGCCGGCTGGAATATCGCCATGCGGATGGCTCTGCCGCGCATCAAGATGGTGGCGCTCAAGGATTTCTATTGGGAGAAGGCCAATGGCAAGTGGACCATGCGCATGTGTCCGATCGGCGAGGGCATGGTGAACTGGCAACAGGTGTTCGCACTGCTGGCTTCGGTGCATTTCGCCGGACCGCTCTCCCTGCATCTGGAATACCAGCCGGCGGACATGGCCGCCATCGCCCGCGATCTCGCGTTCGTCAAGAAGCAGGTGGCCGCCGCATTTCCGGGCTGACTCCGGGGCAGCCCTCGTGGCGCACGCACTTTGCGTGCCGCGTCCCCACGCTTGGGGACGCTTGGTGAGAGAGTCCGCCCCACATATCTGATGTCAAGTCTGCGCAAATTGCGAGACACGCGGCGGGTGGTACGCCACCTGAAGATGGGGAGTTTCCAGCCGCGCGTTGTCCCGGAGCTTTGACGTCAGGCAGCTTTCCAGAATGCCGCTAGTGAGAAGCGTCCTCTCCACTGGATAGGGAGCTACACCCGTCTCGAACATCTGCTCCGCCTTGTGCATTAAGCAGGCGGAGTAAGTGACATTCGGATCCGGAGTCAAAAGAAACTGCGTGGACCACATCTCTTGCGACCCTTTCAGCCGGGCCGCGAAATTGAAATCCTGGATGGCCCCATCGAGCATCAGCATGGTGGCCTCCCCCCC
>DATKFU010000140.1:0-16708 GCA_035511215.1 Bryobacteraceae bacterium
GGGGAGAATCGGTATTATCGCGTGAAGCTGAACGCGGATGGCGATGTCGCCGGCATTTTCGATAAATCCACCGGCAGGGAATTGCTGGCCGCTCCCGCGCGCCTGGCGATCTCGTATGACGATCCTCAACAGTGGCCGGCCTGGAATATGGATTGGGACCAGGAGCAGGCCGCGCCGAAGGAGTTCGTCGGCGGTCCGGCGCGCATGCGGGTAGTGGAAAGCGGACCGGTCCGCGCGGCAATCGAAGTTTCGCGTCAAACCGCGGGCTCAAGGTTCGTCCAAACCATCAGTCTTTCGGCCGGCGATGCGGGCAAGCGTGTAGAGTTCGCGAGCGTAATCGACTGGAACACCAAAGGGTCGAATCTGAAGGCCACGTTCCCGCTGGCGGCCTCCAACCAAATGGCCACTTACAACTGGGACATCGGCACCATCGAGCGGCCTACCGCCGAGCCCAAAAAATTCGAGGTCCCGTCGCACCAGTGGATCGACCTGACGGACATGCGCAGAGAGTTCGGCGCAACTATTCTGACAGATTGCAAGAATGGATCGGACAAGCCGAACGATCATACCATCCGGTTAACATTGATTCGGACGCCGGGCACGCGCGGCGGCTATCCGGACCAGGGCACCCAGGACCTGGGACACCATGAGTTCGTCTACGGCATCGCCGGACATGCCGCCGGCTGGCGCACCAGCGGTACCGACTGGCAGGCGCAGCGCCTGAACGCTCCGCCCATCGCCTTTGAAACGTCGAAACACGCGGGCGGGTTGGGCCGGGAGTTTTCGTTGGTGAAGGTCAGCAGCTCGCGCATTCGACTCCTGGCACTGAAGAGAGCCGAACAGGGCGACGAGTTGATCGCGCGATTGGTGGAGCTTGACGGGCAACCACAGCCGGATGTGCGAGTGTCGTTCGCCGCGCCCATCGCCGCTGCGCGCGAAGTGAACGGCCAGGAGCAGCCGGTGGGTCCGGCGAAGGTGACCCGCGGCGCGCTGGAGGCTTCGTTCACCGCCTATCAGCCGCGCACGTTTGCCATCAAGTTAGCGGCGCCGCGCACCCAGATTAAGCAGGTGCGTTCCGCTCCGGTGACGCTCCCCTATGACCTCGCCGCCGCCAGCAATGACGGTACGCCGGCGGCGGGCGGGTTCGACGGCAAGGGCCATGCGCTGCCGGCGGAAATGCTGCCTGAGCACATCACCTTTAACGGCGTAGCATTTCGGCTCGGCCCGGCCAAGACCGGCGCGCCTAACGCGGTCGTGGCGAAAGGGCAGACCATCGAACTTCCGGCGGGCCGCTACAACCGCCTGTACGTGCTGGCCGCATCGGCGGACGGCGACCAGACTGCCGATTTCCAGGTAGGCGCACAGCGCGTCAGCCTAAACGTCGAGGATTGGGGCGGATTCATCGGCCAGTGGGATGACCGGCAGTGGGTCGCGAAGGACGTCCCTATCCCCGGGCAGCAGGGTAAGACGGAGCATGACGATTACGCGGAGATGACCGGCATCCGGCCGGGCTACATCAAACGCGCCGACCTGGCGTGGTACTGCTCGCATCGACATAATGCCGCGGGCGAGAACGTGCCCTACGCGTACTCCTATCTGTTCGCCTATCCCATCGAACTGCCGGCCGGCGCAAAAACCATCACGCTACCCGGCAATGACAAGATCCGCGTTCTGGCCATATCCGTGGCCGACGAGAATCCGGGGGTTACCGCGGCGCAGCCGCTCTACGATGTGCTTCCGCCGGCACGCTGACCGGTGGTGACGTCGGTTGGCGCCCGCTCACACCGCTTTTGCCAATGCCCGGTGGGGGCGCAGTTTGTCTTGCGCCTCAGCCAGATATTGCATCGCGTCCGCGCGCGTCTTTAGGGACGCAACCCGGCTTACGATGGCTGGGCGTTGATCCGGCCAGACGGACAGTTCCTGCTGCATCGCCGCATGAATAATCGCGGGTAGATTTCCGTGGTTGACGGTGTCGTTCGGGCGCGAAACCGCGGCCTCCGCCACGCGCACGGCAGGCGCCTGCAAGGATGGTGTAGCTGTTCCCGAATCGGCCGGCGGCGGAAGCGTCAGTGGGCAATCGCCCCGCGGCGTACGAAGCGCGATGAGCGAATCCAGGCGGTTGGCGTTGGCATCGCGCGCCGTAAGGGAATTCAATCCGAAGAGCGCTTCCAAGGTTGCCAGAATGGAGGCGTGGTCGTAAAGCCGGTGGTCGATCAAGTTCTTGGGGATGAGCGGCGAGATTACGAGGGCTGCCACCCGCGGTCCGTACCGCTCAAACGTAAAGCCATTCTGATTGTACTTCGCGCCAGGGGCGGTGTCCCCGGGCGCTGGAGCTTCCGGCGGCGTACCGTGATCGAAGAAGCCGCCGTGTTCATCCCAGGTGATAATGAAAACGCTCGTGGGCCAAACGGGAGAGTTGCGGATCGCCTCGTAGGTTGCCTTCATTAAGGCTTCGCCATGCGTGACATCGCCAAGGGGATGTTGAGAGGTGCCCGCTTTGTAGCCGTTCAGCACATCGTAACTCGGTTCGATAAAAATGTAGCGGTAGGGATAATTGGCTTGCGCCAAGTCACTCGCAAACAGGCTGTACCGCCGGATGTCGTCGAGGTGGATGCCCTTCAGCGCAGCCACCATTGGGAAGTCGTCCCCACCATACAGGCAGCGTGCGATCCCGTTCTTTTGCAAGGCATCGAAGATCGTGCCGTTCTTGAGGAGAAAACCGTCAACCGTCTCCCACTCGACGATTTCATCGGTCTTCGGGCTGTGGTCCAATCCCCCGGACGACGCCGCATGGACGAACATGCGGTTGGGCCAGGTCGGCCCCGGCATGGAGGCGTGCCAGTTGTCACAGACCACGAATTCGTTTGCCAGGGCGTTCAGCACCGGAAGTTGGTCCGGGCGATAGCACTTCAAGATCTCGCCCGGATCTTTGCCTCCGCTTGCCACGTAAGAAGCCGCAAAGCCGGTGTCATCGACCGCCGGATACGACCCGCCGGACTGGTAGGTGGCGGCCGGCCCGCAGAGTTGATGCAATACGTCAGGGAATTCGTGGTCGGGATCAGCCGGCATGACGTAATCGGCGCCGGGCGAGACCGGGTACGGCTGGCCGTTTACGCTATTCGATTCGGTTCCGCTTAAGCTATTGATCCTGGTTGGCGCGCCGGTTTCGGCGTCTGCGCCCGCGATCCCCGAGTATCCCAACAGGTGATCGAATGAGCGGTTCTCCAGCATCAGGACGAACACGTGTTCAATGCCGAGCGCCTCCGCGGTTCCAGCCATAACGCGCAAACCTCCTCACGAAATATGGTCTGAGCGTCAGTCTACCATAAGATCTTTCGTCATCCGGCGGTATGCAGAATCTTATGCTGGCTCACAGTGTCTCCGTCGGTGCTTTTCAATTCGCGGAAGACGATTGTGGACAGAACAGTTAAACCGCCGAGGACGAAGAACGCATGATGGACACCGCGAATCATGTCGGGCGCGCTCGAATGAAAGCGATCGGGAATGAAGAATGCGGTGGCCAGCGACGCGGTGGCGACGCCGAAACTGATCGACATCTGCTGCATGGTGCTGGCGATGGAGCTTGCGCTGCTGGTCTCTACCTCGGTGACATCGGCATAGACCAGCGTGTTCATGCTGGTATATTGCAGCGAACTGAAGAAGCCGAAGCAAAACGCCTGCGCGACGATCAGCCAGACCGGCGTACCCACTCCGATGGTGGCGAAAAGCGCAATCAGCAGACCCAGGATCATGGTGTTCGAAATCAACACGCCGCGGTAGCCAAAGCGGGTCAGAATACGCGGCATGGTCATCTTCAGGCTCATGGCGGCGATCGCCTGCGGTGTCATCAACAGACCGGATTGTATGGGAGTGAACCCCAGCCCAACCTGATAGAGCAGCGGCAGTATGAATGGGATTCCGCCGATGCCCAGGCGGGTGAAAAAACTGCCGCTCACCGCCGCGCGGAATGTGCGAATTCGAAACAGGCTCAGGCGCAGCAATGGAAATGCGCTCTTCGTGGCGTGCTCTCCATAGCCTGCCAGCAGCAGCAGGGAAATCGCCAGCAGCCCCAGGATCTCGCGCACGCTCAGTGTATGCTCGCCGAACACCTCCAGCACATACGACAGCAGCGCGATGCCGGAGCCAAAAAGGATGAGGCCGGCGATATCGAGAGGATCGGACTTTTCGCGGTAATCCGGCAGATGCAGATAGACCAGGCACAAGCCTATGAGGCCGATCGGAAGATTCACGAAGAAGATGACTCTCCAATGAAAGTATCCGACGATCAGCCCGCCGGCGATGGGCCCGAGCATCGGGCCAATCAGACCTGGGATGGCCACGAAACTCATGGCGCGGACGAGTTCGGATTTGGCAAACGTGCGTACCATGGTGAGCCTCCCCACCGGCACCATCATGGCTCCTCCGCAGCCTTGCAGCACGCGGCACGCCACCAACAGGTGAATGTTACTCGATATGCCGCAGAGAAACGACCCCAAAGTGAAGAGGCCGATCGCGGAGGCGAATACGCGGCGCGTTCCGAATCGATCCGCCATCCAGCCGCTGATCGGAATGAAGACCGCCAGACTCAGTGTGTAGCTGGATAGCACCGCCTTCATGCTCAACGGCGCCACCTTAAGCGCCTGCGCGATGGCTGGCACGGCTGTGTTCAGAATCGTGGTATCGAGCGACTCCATGAAGAACGCGACCGCGACGAGCCACGGCAACAGGCGCTTGCTGGAGGTGCGCGTTTCCATCAAATCAGGCTAGCAAGATCCGGAGGGATGCATTCGACGGCAGCGTGTGCCGCCGGCTACATTCGGTCTTCAACCAGCGTTGCAGGGGACAGATACCTCTGCGTGACGCCGTGCTTCGAGTGCGCCTTGCTGCCGCTCAAGATGTGAAAGAGTTCGTGCGCCAGCACACGTCCGAGCGCGCGGCCGTACATCAGGTCGCGCCCCCCGCCAGCCGCCGCAATGCGAGCCGCACCGATGGTTCCGAGTACCCGGTCGCATTCCACCTCGCTGAATGGGGCGATACGCCCGTCGATGCGGTACGTGAATCCAAGCGCACTCCCATTTTCCGGAGCTGGTGGAACGATCGGCGTGAGTTCGCACCGGCCTGTGAATTTGACTACCGCAAGTTTGGGGAAGGATTCCCCGGGAACGAAACTCTTCAACGAACGCCAGCCCACGCTGACACCCGATGCCGTGAGCAGTCTCTCGGTTTCGGCCTTCATCTCGGCCACCGACAGAGACGAGTGTGTGCTCTCGAAATCCAGAACAACCATAAGGTCGGCTCCGGACAACACCGGGAAAAAGCACACTACTGCACTTAGCGCGCAGATAACGGGGCGCATAAATTGTCTCGAACGCGGAAGACAATATCCATAAAAATTATATCGCCAATTCTCTCAAATGATAGGTGCTGATCCATACCACAAGTCCATGACTTTCGTTTTGTTTACCGCATAGGCCACCAATCGCCACCAATGGTCGACAATGATAAGTCCTGTACGTCCGCTGCATGGCCCAGTGCCGTGGTAGCTTATGGCAATGTCCCGAATCATGGCCGTCGCCGCGCATCCCGGCGACGCGATGTTCACCATGGGCGCCGCGGTGGCCCAGCACATTCATAACGGCGGCAGCGGGGTGCTGCTCAGCCTCTCGCTCGGCGAAAAGGGGCATCCGAGCATACCCTCGGCGCGGTATGGCGAAATGCAGCGCGCCGCGATGGTGAAAGGGGCTGGCATTCTGGGCGCCGACGCGGACTTCCTGGCCTATGCGGATGCCGACATTCCCAGCGGCGACGAAATCAGCTTCAAGGTCTGCGATCTGATCCGCAAGTACAAGCCGGAAATCGTGGTGAGCCACTGGAGCGGAAGCTGGCACAAGGACCACCAGAATACCTTTTTGGTGGTGAGAGATGCGATCTTCTACGCCGGCCTAGCCGCGCTCGCGCGCCAGTTGCCGCCGCACAACGCCAAGAAGCTCTTCTATGCCGAGAATTGGGAAGACGCCACCAACTACCAGGCCGATGTATACCTCGATATCACGCCGGTATACGATGCCTGGGTGCAGGCATGCGCCGTATTCCCCATGTGGCGGGGCGAAACCGGGCTGATCCGCTACAACGATTACTACCAAAGCCTGGCGGTGGCGCGCGGCGCGTTGGCCGGCTATCGCTACGCGGTCGGGTTAATGACGGATCCGGAGCAGCGGCTTAAGCGGGTGCGGTCACTCGATTCATGAGGAAAGCCGTATTGGCAATCGATATCGGCGGAACCAAGCTGGCCACCGCGGCGGTAGAGGCGGATGGGAGAATTCGCGCTTGGCGCAAGGCACCGATTGTGCGGGAAAGCGTGCACGCCACGGTGAATCAGATCGCGGAAGAGGCAGGTTTGGTGCTGGCGGAAGCCGGGTTGGACTGGCGCGATATGGAGGGTGCAGGTGCGATCGTGCCCGGCATTTATAGAGAAAAGGAAGGCAGCGCCTGGGCGCCCAATCTGTGGGGCGACCAATACGTGGAGCTGAATGCCGCCTTGGGTCAGCGTCTACCTGTCGCGATCCGAATCGACAGCGACCGCGCGGGATACGTGCTGGGAGAACAGTGGCTGGGAGCGGCGCACGGGCTGTCGGACGTGGTTTTTCTGGCCGTGGGAACCGGAATCGGCGCCGGTATTCTTTCGGGAGGCCGTCTGATTCGCGGTGCCGGTGACATCGCGGGCGCGGTGGGGTGGTTCGCGCTGCAGCCGGAATTCAAGGACGCTTACCGCAACTGTGGCTGCTGGGAAGCGGAAGCGGCCGGACCCGCGCTGGCGCACAGGGGCGGCGAGACCTCGGCTGAACTGGTGGTTGAAGCCGCCCGCCGCGGCGGCGAAAAAGCCCGGGCGGCCATCCACCAGACGGTAGGCTATCTGGCGATGGGGATTGCGAACCTCATCAGCGTCTTCAATCCGGAGATGGTGGTACTGGGCGGCGGACTGATGCAGGCCGGCGAACTGTTTCTGGAACCGATTCGCCGCGCGGTTCCGCAATGGGCTCAGCCTTACTCCGCCCGTCAGGCGCGCATCGAGCTGTCCGCGCTGGGCGAGTCCGCCGGCCTGCTGGGCGCGGCCAAACTGGCACTTGAGATGAACTAAGAGGAGAGTTATGTCGGCAGAAGTTTATTACGAGAAAATCTCCGGATTGCTGGCGCGCATTCACGGCACTCAAGTGGCTAGCCTGCAGAAGGCGGGCGAGGTCATGGCCACGGCTATCGCCGGCGGCCGGAGGGTGTACCTGTTCGGCAGCGGCCACTCGGTCCTTCCGGTGATGGATATCTTTCCGCGCTATGGCAGCTTCATCGGGTTCGTGCCGCTCTACGATCCCAGGCTGATGTGGACGAACGTAGTGGGACCGGGCGGCGCGCGCGAGCTGCTGTGGCTGGAGCGGCGCGAAGGTTACGCCGAAGTCTTCCTGCAGAGCTATCCGCTGGCCACCGGCGATGCCATGATCGTGTTTTCCCACGGCGGGTTGAACGCCGCGCCTGTAGAAGCGGCGATGATCGCGAAACAGAAAGGACTGACGGTGATTACGGTCTCCTCCCTGGCTAACGCCAAGGTCGCCCGGCCGACGCACTCGACCGGCAAAGTGCTCTCCGATTTTGCGGATATCGCAATCGACAACTGCGTGGAACCAGAGGACTCCCAAGTGGATATTGGCAGGCCGGAAAAAGTGGCCGCCGGTTCCACCATGGCGGTGGTCTTCATCGCCATGTCTCTCGTGGCCGAGACCGGAGCACGCCTGATGGCAAAAGGCGCCCAGCCAATGACTTTCGTTTCGCCGAATGTACCAGGCGTTCAGAAGAATCATAACGCGCAGGTTTTCGAGACCTACGCCAGGATGCTTCACGACCGTGGCTGACTCGCGGCGGAACCTGCGCGTGAAAGTACTGAGTACGGCGGCCTATGCCGGAATGCTGGTCTTCGGCGTGGTGATGGCCTTGCTCGGCGCGGTTCTGCCGCCCATCTCGTCGCGCATCGGTTTCGATCTGGCGCAGGCGGGACAGCTCTTCCTGGCAATGAATTTCGGCATGTTGTTGTGCAGCCTGGGAGTCGGTCCGGCGATGGACCGTTTCGGCATGAAGATACCGATGGCTTTGGGGGCGCTGGCCGTGGGCGGCGCGCTGGCCATCGTGGCAATCGCCCAAAGCTTTCAGGTTCTGCTGGCGGCCGTGGCGCTGCTGGGCGTCGGCGGAGGCGCACTGAACGGGGCGACCAATACGCTGGTGGCCGACCTGCATACGGACGCGGGCCGGAAGAATGCGGCACTGAACCTGCTGGGCATGTTCTTCGGCTTCGGGGCGCTACTGCTGCCGTTCGTAATCGGGTCGTTGTTGAACCGGCTGGGGCTGGCGGCGATCCTATGGGTGGCTGCCGCGCTGTGTGCCGCCGTGGCGGTGTTCTGCGCCTCCTTGCATTTTCCAGCGGCGAAACAAGGCCGTGGGATACCGGGCGCGGATGTGGTCCGGTTTCTGCGCATACCCCTGGTGTGGGGCTTCGGACTGTTGTTGTTCTGCGAGTCGGGAAATGAATTCCTGTTGGGCGGTTATATCTCGACTTATATGACGCGGGAGATTCATTTGTCTCTCTCTTCCGCCTCCTATGTACTAGCTGGATTTTGGGCTGCCATCATGCTATCGCGGGCGGTAGGCAGCCGCGTATTGCTGCGCGTTCCCGGTCATCGCATTGTGATGCTGAGCGCGGCGGTTTCGGCGCTGGCATGCACTCTGCTAGTGGGGGCCGGCAGTGCGCTTGCCGCCGTTATTGCGGTGGCGGCTCTAGGGTTCGGCTTGGCGGGCATCTATCCAACGACGCTCGGGCTGGCCGGCGCGAAGTTCGAACGGCATTCCGGCACGGTATTCGGAATCCTGTTTACCATCGCGCTGGCCGGCGGCATGACGCTGCCCTGGGCTGTCGGGCAGATCGCCAACGGATACGGTATGCGATCTGGCCTGATGTTGGCTCCGGTATCGTTTCTGGTTATCCTCGCGTTGGCGTTCGCGATTCCCAAGCTGCGGGTGTAGGGCGGCCAAGGTTGGCAGCCGCCCCCTTTTTTGGGCGGCGGCTATCGGCGGTAGGCTGTCGAGTTAAGATCGGTAATGAGAGTTCCCCAAGGAGTACCGAATGTTCCGTTTTCTAAGTATGGTGTGCTCGATCGGCTTGATGACTGGTCTAAATCCAGCCATAGCCCAAGCTCCGCCGGCGGCCGCACGCCCGGCCCGCCCAGCGCCGCCCACACGCGATCCCAACACGCCCGGTTATGTTACGGCGAAGGTCCTACCGGACGGCGCCAACGCTCCAGCAAACTCCGACGGAGACTTCATACTCGGTCCCACGCACAACCCCGCACCGGAAATGACCGCGCAGGAAGGCGTGCCGCAGGGAGCGGTCTTCACCTTTACCATGGAATCCACCGAGAGCAGGATTTATCCCGGCATCGCGCGCGAAGCCAACACCTTCGGCCAGGCAGACTCCACCGACCCCGCCAAGCTGGTTGTCACTACTAGCCACCCCGCCGCCTACACCCGCCGGGTGGCCGTGTATGTCCCGAAGCAATACGTTTCCGGCACCGCTGCGCCGTTCATCGTGGGGGCGGACGGACCGGACCTGGCATTGTTCACGGCCCTGGATAATCTGATTGCCGGGCACCGCGTGCCGGCCATGATCGCCATCTCCATAGGCAACGGCAGCGGCGACGCCCAGGGAAGCGAACGCGGCTTGGAGTACGACACCATGTCAGGCCTGTACGCGGAGTTCGTCGAGAAGGAAGTGTTGCCCCTCGTCGAAAAGCAATACAACGTGAAACTGACCAAAGATCCCGAGGGCCGGGCTACCATGGGCGGCAGTTCCGGCGGCTCTTGCGCCTTGATCATGGCGTGGTATCACCCGGAGCTTTATCACCGCGTTCTGACCTACTCAGGCACCTACGTGAACCAACAGTGGCCGTGGAATCCCCAGACCCCCGGCGGCGCTTGGGAGTTCCATGAACACCTGATCCCCAACACCGCGGCCAAGCCTTTACGCATCTGGATGGAAGTCGGCGACAGAGACCTTCTCAATCCGAATATCATGCGCGACAACATGCACGACTGGGTAGCGGCCAATGAGAATATGGCCAAGGTGCTGGCCGCCAAGGGCTATCACTATCAGTTCGTATTTGCCCGTAATGCCGGGCACACCGACCGCGCCGTAAAACAACAAACCCTGCCGGAAGCGCTCGAATACTTATGGCAGGGGTACCCGGCCAGGTAGAGTTGGGGCAGAGTTGGTTGATGGCGCTGCCTGCGATTCGCTAAGTTGGTGCTGGAGGCGCGCCCTGGACGTACATCTGATCGACGGCACCTACGAGTTGTTCCGGCACTATTACGCCCTACCCTCTGCGCGGGATCGGGAAGGCCGGGAGGTGGCCGCGGTGCGCGGCGTGCTCGCGTCCGTTCTGGGCATGATTCGCGGCGGCGCCACGCACGTTGCCGTCGCGACCGATCACGTCATCGAGTCCTTCCGCAATGGCCTGTGGCCAGGCTACAAGACCGGTGAAGGGGTGGCGCCGGATCTACTGGCCCAGTTCGATCTGCTGGAAGAGGTCCTCTCGGCCGCCGGCGTGGTGGTCTGGCCCATGGTGGAATTCGAGGCGGACGACGCACTGGCGTCCGCGGCGGCCACGTCGGCTCAGGATGCGCGTGTAGAGCGCGTCATCATTTGCACGCCCGACAAAGATCTGGCGCAATGCGTGCGCGGGACGCGAGTGGTCCAGTTGGATCGGCGGAAGCGCGTCACAATCGATGAGGCCGGCGTGGTCGGAAAGTTCGGCGTCGCGCCGGAGTCGATTCCCGATTACCTGGCCCTGGTCGGCGACGCGGCAGACGGCTACCCCGGCTTACCTGGATGGGGCGCGAAATCCTCGGCTGCGGTTTTGGCCAGGTTCCTGCACTTGGAATCCATCCCGGCGGATTGGCGCGAATGGCACGTGAACGCCGCCAACGCCAGTACCCTGGCGCACACGCTCGCAAACCAGCGCGGCAACGCACTGCTGTTCCGGACGCTCGCCACTCTCCGGACCGGCATCGCGCTGTTTGACGACGTGGACGAACTACGATGGCAAGGCCCCCAGCCCGGCTTCGAAAGCTTGGGGGCGCGGCTCGATGCGGCGGTCACGGCGCCAGGCGGCACGCGGATCGCCGGTCGTCAGAGACCTGGCCGGGCCTAGCTATCGCTACGCGGGTCGCGATTTCCGGTTGACCGATGTGGTGGGTATGTGGCGGAGGAACTGCTCGGTTAGTGCGCGAAACCCGTGCCTTTATGGAGCGGGGATAGCGTCTTCCGATGTGAAGGGCGAAGCCGGCAACCCGCCGGAGTTATAGAGATTGACTACCGGCGCATTCGCCCACCCATACCGGACATACTTCGCCTCCGTCACGCGTGGATTGCGGACCACCACGGTCTTGCCGTCAATGCTCGCGGTGGCGCTTACAAAGCGGCCGTCGTTTCCGGCAATCTCAAACCCCTGGAGTTCGCCTCCCTTGGCAACCAGTCCATCGGCCGTGTGATCGAACCAGACACGCACGCCTTCACCGTCCGGCGTTGCCTGTCGAAACAGCGGGCCTGAATACTCCACGTTTTCGCCGTGGGCCAGAGCCCGCGCAGCCAGGGCCAGGCGCGCGCCGACCGTCTGCTTGTCGGCGGGATGGACATTGTCCCGATCGCCGATATCGATGGTCACGGCCATTGCCGTATTCGCCACCGAGAGGCTGCGCCGTTGTGCTTCGCGGATGACGGCCCATTGTTCGGTGGCGTTCGATGCGTAGTTGGCGATTTGCACAAACAGAAATGGAAAATCCCCCACATGCCACTGCGCCCGCCAGTCGGCGATGAGGGCCGGAAAAATCCTGGCGTACATCGGTGCGAAGGCGCGCCGGCTGTTCGACTCGCCTTGATACCAGATGACGCCTTTGATCGCATAGTCTACCGCCGGGGCGACCATCCCGTTGAACAACGCGGCGGGAGCCCATGACGCGGGGTCGGGGCGCCAGGGGTGCTGCGGCGGCGTCCTGCCCGCCTGCCGTGCGGCCAGATCTTCGCGCTTTTCCCGCGCTTGGATCTCCGTAAGCTCGCCCTGCGTCTGCATCATTTGGGCGCGTGTAGCGAAAACAGGCATCAGAGCCGCGTCGGCGGAGATGGATTGAAGGCTCACCCATGCTTCGGCCACGGTGCCGCCCCAGGTGGAATCGATGAGTCCAATGGGAACACGCTCGCGGGCGTTCAGTTCCCGTCCGAAGAAGTAGGCCACGGCGGAAAAGCTGGAGGCCGTCTCGGGAGAGCACAAAGTCCAGGATGTGTCGCTGTTCCGGAGAGGGAAGTCCGCAGCCTTGTTCGGGATGTGGAGCAGTCGAATCTGGGGTTGGCCGGCGTGCGCGATTTCCTCCGCCGAGTCTTTCAAAGGGGCTCCGGCAAACCCTTTCAACGGCATTTCCATGTTCGACTGGCCGGACGCGAACCAGACGTCGCCGATCAAAACATCATCCAGGACGATTTTGTTGCCGCTGGTCACGGTCAGCTGGTAGGGGCCGCCGGCAGCCTTGGGAGGCAGGAAAACGCTCCAGTTTCCCAAGCTGTCGCCGGTGGCATCGCGGCTGATGCCATCGAGCGCGACCGCGACCTTCTCGCCAGCGTACGACCAACCCCAGATGTGTACCGGCCTATCGCGCTGCAACACCATATGGCTGCTGAGAATTCCCGGCAGTTTGGCTTCGCAGTTTCCATTGCGTGGCCAAAAGGCCAGCATCAGGGCGAGGACGAGAATGCGAACGGCAGAGTTGTTGGTCATAAGAACATTTTGATGCAAAACAACCCGTCTGTCACTTGGTGTTATCCTAACCTGCAATACTGTTCACTTTGGTGGGGCAGACCATCGCCCTTCGTGGTCTGCCGCATTTCGCGGAGCGCTGGAAATGCAAAGGATCTGGGCCGTCTCGCTTGCTTTGGCACTCGCGCTTGACGCAGCGGCCGCACCACAGCCGGCGACCACCGATGAAGCGCTCATTGCACGCGCAAAGGCGTACGAATTAAACACACCGTACGTGCCGCCTCCCGGCGACAGGCTGGAACTCGACACCTCCGGCTTCGCGAAAATCATGTGTTCCGCGGTGTTCATTACCGGGCTCGATCCGGATTTTGCGGCGGAGAATGTAGGGTATTTCACGAGCCCATACGAGCAGCGCGCGAGAGTCGGCAAACCGGTGATCGATCGCCTCCACAAGGAAGTGCACATTACCCTTCCGAGCGGCGTCACCCGCACGGCAAGGTATTTGGGAAGCCAGGGGTGCGTCACCCTGCCGCCCGGTGAAACGTCTCTGAAATTCACGCCCGTTACAGTGAAGAGCGGGTTGCCCAGTGCATCGGCGATGCCCTGGCCCATGGGCGACTTGCCGCCCAGCGATCCGCTCCCCAAAGGAATCGATCCGGCGAAAGTGGCCCAGGCGGTGGATGCGGCCTTCGAGCCGGCGGCGGGTATGACTGCCGCTTTCGCGGTCGTGTGGAAGGGCCGCCTGATCGGCGAACGGTACGGCGACGGCATCACCGCGCACACGCCCCTTGAGAGTTGGTCGATGGGCAAGAGCCTGACCGCCACCCTGATGGGCATCCTGATTAAACAGGGCGTCTACGATCTGCAGCAGCCTGCACCCATTCCGGAATGGCAGAGCCCGGGGGACCCGCGCGCCCGAATTCGAATCGCCGACATCCTGCACATGTCGAGCGGGCTGCGCATCCGGGCGCCGCAAGACCCGGACTACGATCCGTCGGGTTCCTATCCCGATCACTTGTATCTTTATACCGGCTGCGTGAACTCTTTTCACTACGCCGCGACGAGGCCGCCGCAGTGGCCTCCGAACACTATCGGACGCTATCGCAATACAGACCCGGTTTTGATTAACTATTTGATTCGCCTTGGCGTCGAGAACCGACGGGAGGAATACCTGTCCTTTCCGCAACGGGCGCTGTTCGACAAGATTGGGATTCGCACGATGGTGATGGAGACCGATCCATACGGTGATTTTCTCGGCCAAGGCTATGAACTCGCTTCGGCGCGGGACTGGGCACGCCTCGGCATGCTGTACCTGCAGGATGGAGTGTGGCAAGGCGACCGAATTCTGCCGGAGGGATACGCGAGGTTTGTGAGCACGCTGGCGCCCGCTTGGAAAGCCGATAACCGCCCGATCTACGGCGCCTTTTTCTGGCTAAATGGCGACGGCAGGTTCGCCATACCGAAGGAAGCATATTACATGGCCGGCGCCGGCGGGCAGTACGTGTTCATTATCCCCTCACACGATCTCGTTGTAGTGCGCCTGGGACACTTCAAGGGCGCAGCGGCTGGGGAAGGGGGCTTGAATAGAGCCCTGGCGCTGTTGATGCAATCGGTGGCCAAAACAAACTGACTTGACAGTGGGGCAGGACTCCAGTGGTGCGGCCGCCGTCCACGCCGGCCTACTCGTGCTCGGATATGGCTGAGTTGGTTGTGCGAAGAGCGGGTCCTGCGGCGGCAGCGCCTATGCGTTGGCGCGATTCAACAGCGCCCGCATGTAGGCGAACCCGTAGGCCGTCTGGGAGTAGTTGCCGCCTGCCATGGTGGGGGAGTGGTCCAGGATCACGATGCCATCGAAGTTCACGTCGTGTAGCGCCTTCATGATCTTGTACATGTCGTAGTAACCGTCATCCATAAAGGTCTCGACGAAGTGCGGCAGCGGTGCGCTCACGTTGCGGAAATGAATCTTCCAGATCTTCTTGGCGCCGAAATAACGGATCGCCTCCTCCGGATCTTTCCCGGTCAGAGCCTTGCCACCCTCCAGCCACGTCCCGCAGCACAGGCAGATCCCCACGTTCGGGCTGCCGGCATTCTCCAGCGCGCGCTGGTAGCCCGCGAAGTTGCCGAAGATGCAGCGCGGCACTCCCGCCAGCACCGGCACAGGCGGATCGTCCGGGTGGATGCCGATGCGCACGCTGTTCTCCTCTGCCACCGGCGCCACCTGTTTGATGAAGTAAGTGTAGTTCTCCCAAATCTCTTCCCTGGTAAACTCGCGCCCATGCGATAGCGGCTCCGTCCAGGTTTTCCCGTCCCAGACGCCGCTCTTGTTGTCGCTCGCCAGGTCGAACTCGCGCGCCGATGCGCCGCGTACCATGGCGCGCCCGCTCGACCAGATGCCGTTGCCCATGTGCGCATAGGTCGTGTAGTAGATCCCCGCCTTGCCCAGGTTGCGGATGTACTGCTTGTACTCCTCGATCTTCCCGTCGCGCCCCGGCAGGTTGAGCGTCACTTCCGGCATGTTGTGCACGCTGGTGTTGCCGATGTTCCATACCGTGATGCCGGCATCGGCGTACCGCTTTTTGATGGCCAGGAAACCCTCGGCCGTACGCATATCCGGAGGCGCGCCGACACTTACATATTCAGCGCCGATCTGTTTCAGAAACAGCAACTGGTCGTCGGTTGGCGTGGCGCCCGATTGCGCGCACAGCTTGATGCCGGGCGCATTCGGATGCACCGTGGCCTTCGCTCCCCGGGGCGCCAGCAGCGCTCCAATCGCGCCCCCTAATGCCATCCTGCCTAAATCCCTGCGCCCCGGCTGAAATGTTTCTGGTCCGCTACCGCCGAAGGGTGTAGAACTCATAGTTGATTCTCCACTTTACTTCCTGCCCCGGATCGACCTTCAGATCGATGAAGGCTTCCGGACAAACGGTCGTGCGGATGGACCAGAAATACAACTTTGCAATAGGCCGATCCGACGTTTGCCGCACACCGATTCCCGCTGTCCGGTTCTCAACCCGGATATCGTAATCGCGCGGCGAGTCGCCGAAGCCCTCCATCCCGGTGGCCACCGACTGGCCCACCGGCAGCTCCTTGAGGTATATAAAATCCTTGCCGCGCGCTTCCGCCATCCCGTGCAGGTCGGCTTGCGGATGGACCTCGAACGGAAATCGCACGATGTAGCTTGGGCCCACGGGCTGGTGGTCCAGCATGTAGAAATTGTGCTCGTAGACGCTTGTCGAGATTGGTTTCTTGCCAGTATTCCGCAAGCTGTGCTCCAGCACCATCTCCGGTTTCCCGGGCGTTAGCCGCACGGTCTTCCTGTAGATGTATGCGTACCCCAGGGTGTCGGAGAGCTCCTGCGTGAACTCCACGGAATCGGCGGCCGTGTGGCTGGTCCATTTCCCATTGTCGGTGATGTCGTAGGTGTCGAACTGGCGGAAGGCGGGCTCGTCGGGTTTGCGAATCGCGCCCACCCCGATTTTCACAAAGCTCTGGCCCGGTTTCGCTTCCTCATAGCCCAGGCCCATGCCGTTGGTGAGGAACTCCTCCACCGGCCCCATGATGGCATCGTGAGTCTTCGGGTCGTAGTGGTCGAACCATTTGCCGAAATATTCGTGACCCTGGAATTGCAGACTCGAAATGGCGCCCGACCAGTCGAACCGCGTGCCGCGATAGTAGCCGTTCTGCGCATCCGGCAGCAGCAGCTTTGCCTGCAGAACGCCGTTTGAGATCTGGGCTTCCGGATAATCGGCTGCAGCGCATGCCAGCGCCAGCGCGAACAGCAAAATCGTGGTTGCCTTCATAGTTCTCCTCCGCAAGCGGTGGACATGCCGTCTTCGGCCATATTAGCTCCATTGCCGCCTCCTCCC
>DATKFU010000141.1:0-15220 GCA_035511215.1 Bryobacteraceae bacterium
CCGTTAGTTCAGCACCAGCTTCATGTTCGTGCCGCCCACGTGGATCTCTTCGACCTTATTCTTGCCGTCGGCGCTGGCGTACCTGACGGTGGTGGAGGGGTACTTGCTGTCACCGGTTTCTACCTTAACAGCCGCTTCGGTGGTATCGCGGCCGTGCTTCAGTACGATCTTCTGGTCCTGCACTTCGCACCTGTAGTCGCCGGCCTTCAATTCGGTGCCGCCGACCACGGCCGGCTCGAACAACGTTACGGTAAACGACTTGGCGCTAGCGAAGGCCATTCCCGCCAGCAGACATGTGAATAACAAAGCTTTCTTCATTCGTATTTGCTCCTTCAAGCGTTGGACGGCTTAGGGGTGCTTCTTCGCACGGGCCGTCTAACAGTTATACGAACAAGATGGCGAAATGTTGTATTGCTCCGTATCAGCAATTTGTCAGGAATTCACGCACGCGGGCCAATGCCACTTCCTGAATGTGCGCATCTTCTCCAAAGCCCTTCAGCCATTGCATGTCCGGCTCCTTGCGGAACCAGGTCATCTGGCGTTTGGCGTAATTTCGCGTGTTGCGCTGGGCATAGAAGAGCGCTTCTTTAGCATTCAGCTCGCCGCGTAACACTTGGACTGCCTGGCGATAGCCGTGCGACTCGAACGGCTTCGCCTGCAGGGGGAACCCTCTGTCGAGGATGCGCTGCACCTCATCCAACAAGCCCGATTCGAACATGCGCCGGCACCGTTCGTCCAGCCGGCGATAGAGCTCGTCGCGATCCGGGGCCAGGCCGATCTTCAGTGTGCGAAAACCCTCCAACGCGTCGCGGCCTTCGCCAAACATCTCAGTCACGGGCCGCCGTGCGAGCAGCCGAACTTCCAGCGCGCGCATGACCTTGGGCACGTCGTGGCGATGGATCCGCGCCGCGGCGGCCGCGTCGAATCGGCCGAGCAGACGGTGCAAAGATCCGGGCTTTTTGCGCTCGCGAACAGACAGCCGCTCGCGTAGCGCGGTGTCCCGTGCAGGACCCCGGAACAACCCTTCAAACAACGCCCGCAGATAGAATCCCGTGCCGCCGGCCACCACCGGCAGCCGGCCGCGGCTCGAAATCGCCGCCAGCGCCGCGCGGCCCAGCCGGGCATATTCGCCCGCCGTGAAGATCTGGTCCGGGTCCAGGATATCGATCAGATGGTGCGGAACGCCACGCATCTCGGCCGGCGACAGCTTGGCGGTGCCAATGTCGAAGTACCGGTAAATCTGCAATGAATCGCAGTTCACCACTTCGCCGCCGAATTCTTCAGCAACCCGCAGGGCCAATTCGCTCTTGCCGGCGCCGGTCGGCCCGGCGATCGCCACAACTGGATTCAATAGGACCGTTTCCGATTGGTAACACATCTGCCGCGGCCGACGCCGTTATACAATGAAAAGGAACGATTCGACCCCTCCAGGCATCTAGGTCGAAAGGAACTACATGATGAATTTTCCCCTAAAAGCGCTTTTCCTGGCCCTTCCGTTGGCCTGCCTGTCCTATGGACAGACCGCCGCGGCAACCGCACCGCCGGTTGATAAGGCCGCTGCTTACTATAACTTCTCGATGGGCCATCTGTACGCCGAACTGGCCGGCGTTTACGGTAACCGCAGCGAATACGTGGGCAAGGCCATCGACTACTACAAACAAGCGCTGAAGCTGGACCCCGGGGCCAGCTTCCTTTTCGAGGAACTCACCGACCTCTACATTCAAAGCGGCAGGCTTAAGGATGCCGTCACCGAAGCCGAAGACATCCTGAAGCGCGAACCCAACAATCTGGACGCCCGCCGCATCCTGGGCCGCATTTATACCCGCATGATCGGCGACACGCAGCAAGGCAAGATCAACGAAGAGATGCTTCGCGCCGCCACCGAGCAGTACGAGAAGATCACCGCCAAAGATCCCAAGGACATCGAGAGTTGGCTGACCCTGGGCCGCCTCTATCGCACCGCCCGCAACTCCGTGGACGCCGAGAAGGCCTACTCGCAGGCCCTGGCGATCGATGCGAGCAATGAGGATGCCTTGACCGGCCTGGCAATTGTGTACTCGGACGTTGGCGATACCAAGAAGGCGATTGAAAAGCTGCAGGCGGTCACCAATAAAGATCCCAATCCACGCACTTTGGCCGCCCTGGCCACTGCCTACGAACAGCTCCACGACTACCGCAGCGCCGCCGAAGTGTTGCGCAAGGCGATCGATCTGGACCCGGAGAACAGCCGCATCAAGCGCGCTTTGGCCTACAATCTGCTGAACTCCAACAACCTGGACGAATCCCTCAAGTACTACAAGGAATTCGCCGACGACGACCCGCACGACTCGGAGGCGCTGCTGCGTATGGCGGAGATCTACCGCGAAAAGCGCGATTTCACCAAGGCCCGCGAGAGCCTCGATAAAGCCAAAGCCGCGGACCCCGAAAACCTTGAGGTGCGATACGAAGAGGTCAATCTGCTCGCCGGGCAAGCTCAGACCGATAAGGCCATTGAAACGCTCAAAGCCATCCTGAAGGATACCGAGCGCAAGACCTATTCCGAATCGGAGAAGGGGATTCGCCTCAATCTGATGGAACGCTTGGGCGACCTTTACCGCGGTGCGAATCAAACACAGGCAGCCGTCGACACTTTCCGTCAGATGGCCGACCTCGACCCGGATTCCGCCGCCAAAGCTGAAGGCCAGATCGTGGACACCTATCGTGCGGCCAAGGACTTCAAGAACGCCCTGGCGGAAGCCAATGCGGCGATTAAGAAATATCCCGACGACGAAGGGTTGAAGCGGGACCACGCATTTGTGCTGGCGGACAGCGGCAAAGTCGATCAGGCGGTTTCCGAGTTGCGTGCTCTGTTGAAGGGCGAACACGATCGCGAGACGCAGTTGGCCATCGCCGAAGTTTACGAAAGGGCCAAGCGGTATGAAGACATTGCCAAGCCGCTGGATGCAGCCGAAAAACTGTCGGAAACCAAGCCCGAGAAGGTGGCCATTTACTTCATGCGCGGCGCCATGTACGAGCGCTTGAAGCAGTTCGACGCCTCCGAGGCCGAGTTCCGCAAAGTGTTGGAACTGGATCCCGACAGCCCCGGCGCGCTGAACTATCTCGGCTATATGTTGGCCGACCGTGGTGTGCGGCTGGACGAGGCCCAGAAAATGATCGTCCGCGCCTTGGAACTGGATCCCGATAACGGGGCTTACCTGGACAGCCTCGGCTGGGTCTACTATCGCCAAAACCGCCTGGACGATGCCGAGCAGGCTTTGGTGCGCGCCCTGTCCAAGAGCGGAATTGGTCAGGACCCCACGGTGCACGATCACCTCGGCGACGTTTATCTGAAGCTGGGAAAAACCAAGGACGCCATCACGCAATGGCAGGCTTCTTTGAAGGAAGCCGAAACCGATACGCCATCCGACATGGAGCCGGGCGAACTCGCCCAGATCAACAAAAAGCTCGAAGGCGCCAAAGTTCGCCTGGCGCGCGAAACTGGCGCATCCAAGTAGTCCTCTTTACCTGAATCGAGGTATGCTTGGGTATGCCCGCGGCATGGTGTAACAGCGGGCGAAAAGGAACTTGCTCCCAATGAGTCTGACGATCAATGTCCGTGAAAGCGGCAACGTAGTGGTTTTGGACCTGAACGGCCGGATCACCATCGGCGAAGAGACGGCTTCGCTGCGCGACGCCATTAAGGAACATCTCGACAGCGGCCAGAAGAACATTTTGCTCAACCTTGCCGAAGTGAGCTACATCGATAGTACTGGATTGGGTCAGTTTGTGGGCAGCTTTGCCACCGTGACCAGCCGGGGCGGCCAACTAAAGCTGCTGAACCTGCAGAAGAGGTTGCAGGAATTGATGCAGATCACCAAACTCATCACCGTGTTCGAGACATACACGAATGAAGCGGCCGCCGTCCGCAGCTTCGGCGCGGCAGCCACCGCCTGATAATCGGAAGCAGCGCAACCGTAACGAGCCGCCACGTCAGGGAGTGGCTTCCTGACTACTCCACGTCCGACGGATCCACAGCCTTCCGTTCCCCAGCCGTGGCCCAACGGATATATGCCACGATGTCCGCGATCTGCTGGTTCGTGTAGCCGCCGACGGACGGAGGGTGCTTCCAGCTCGAATTGTCCGTCTTTGATTGCACATCTCCGGGGGCGAACTTTCGCAGCTCGGGCGGTGTCTTGGACAGGTCGTAATATTGGAGCGTGGTGGCATCCGCCGAGACCTTCATGGCCGGGAATGCGGCGCCCTCTTTCAGCTTTATGGTCTCGACGTACTCCGTGCGCGAAGCACGGATGGCGGTGACCAGGGCGCGCACACCCACCCGCCCCAGAACCTTTAGATCCGGCCCCACTGCCGTGCCGCGGCCTTTCAAAGCGTGACAGTTGCCGCAGCCGGTGTCCGCAAAGAAGAGCGTCTGGCCGCGCTCGATCTGCGGGTTGGGCGCGGACGCTTGCAGGAACAGCAAAACCGATAACCAGATCATTAGATCCTCCGACCATAGTATAGTCGGGTGCGGAGCCTCCCGGCATACTGGATCGCTACATTTCCAGCTTTCCCTTGTACATCAGGTCCCGCACCCGGAATTCCGCGTCGTGATAGGGGCCGTAGCCCGGCAGGTACAGCTCGAAAGTGATGGTCTTGTCCCGGTCGGTTGCCACACGCGGGTAAACCAACCGCAGGAACGGGTCAGAAGGCACTGGCGGAAAATGCCCCTCCATCTTGTATTTCTGGCGGCCCACGCGCATGATGGATTCCTCCTCCATGCGCTGCTCCTCTTCGCCGTCCTCGAGCGCCGTCACGTCCTTGTAGGCGATCGCCACCACCAGTTTATTCGCGCCTTCCCGTGCCAGAAACTCGACGTACTCGTCGTTGAGGGGTTTGCCGCGGCGGCGAGCCCACTGGGCTTCCGCCTCCCGTAGCGGGCGCGCCGTGGCCAGGTAGACCTGCACGGCAGGCGCGGGTTCAGCCATGTCCGCCCAGGGGCTGTCGTGCATCAGCAGGTCGATTTGGGCGTCGGTCCAATCGCTGGGGGCTTTTGTTTCCCAGAATGGGGCCGCCAGCAGCGCCAACCATGCGCACACCAGATGCATAATAGTTCCAATATGACAGAAACCCGCTATCGTGGCCGCCGTGCCACCTCCATCGAAAACGAACTGGTGCGCGTGACAGTGCTCCATGAAGGGGGGCACATCGCGGAGATCCTGGACAAGCGAAGCGGCGTCAATCCGCTGTGGACGCCTCCATGGGATTCCATCGAGCCCTCTACTTACGATTTGGCTAAGCACCCGGAGTATGGAGCCGACGCCGAGAGCAAGCTGCTCAGCGGCATCATGGGGCACAACTTGTGTATGGACATCTTCGGGTGGCCCTCCGCGGAAGAGGCTGCCGCCGGGCTTACGGTGCACGGCGAGGCTTCTATCGCCGTCTACCAGGTAGCGGCCGCTGACTGCGAGCTGACGCAATCGGCGCACTTGCCGCAGGCGCAGTTGTCGGTGGAGCGGCGCATCCGGCTGACCGGCAGAACACTGGAAGTTGTCGAGGCGGTAGAAAACGTGGGTTCGGCCGACCGGCCCATCGCCTGGACCGAGCACGTCACGTTGGGACCGCCGTTCCTCGAAAAGGGCGTGACCGAATTTCGCGCCTCGGTGACGCAGTCGCATGTATTGGAGGAGGGCTGCGGGGATTTTCGACGCTACACGGGCGCGCCGGTTTCGAACGGATTCACCACGCATCTGATGAATCCGGCGCGCGACACCGCGTACTTCGTGGCATGGTCGCCGCGCAGCCGGTTGGCATTAGCTTATGTCTGGCATCAGGCCGATTTTCCGTGGCTGGGCGTCTGGGAAGAGAACTACAGCCGCCAAAGCCCGCCGTGGAACGGGCGGACGCTGACGCGCGGCATGGAGTTCGGTGCTTCACCCATGCCGGAGACGCGGCGGCAAATGATCGGGCGAGGCACTTTGTTTGGCGTGCCCGCGTTCCGCTGGATTCCGGCGCGGACACGCGTGGAGGTACACTACCGCGCGGTGCTGAGCCCGGCCGATAACATGCCGGAGGCGCTCGCCATCGTAGCGGCCGGCGAGGATGGGTTTGACCATTGACTTGCGGCCCGGCAGCCGGAACGATTTGCCTCTAATCGCTCAAATTCAAGCCGCTTCTCCGGAGGCGTCCCAGTGGGACGTACCAGAGTACCTGAAGTACGATCTGACAGTGGCTGTAAGCGAAGGGATCGTCGTAGGATTCGCCGTGGCGCGGCGGCTGGCCGAGGGCGAAAGTGAATTGCTGAATCTGGCTGTAGATCCGGCATTTCGGCGTCGTGGCATCGGGCGCAGGCTGGTCGCGCAGTTAACGCTCGGTCATCCCGGCTTCCTTTGGCTGGAAGTCCGCGAGTCCAACGTCTACGCCCGTACATTCTACAAATTATTAGGATTCTGCGAAGCTGGATGCCGCCCGGGATACTACCCGGACACAGCCGAAGGTGCTATTGTCATGAATGTTCATTCATGATACTGTCACAGTAGACGGCTTGCTCTATATGGCCTGCCGCACTTCTCAAAACGATGAAGTGAAGATGACCCACCGAGCCTCGTTCCCGAACCCACCGACTCGGCGTGGCAACCTCACTGGGAGGAACTGCCCCAATATGGAACGGAACGCACAGGAACAATTCAAAGCGCATCTGATGGAGACAAACGCGGAGTTTCGCCAGCTTGCCGAAACGCATTGCGATTACGCAAAGAGGCTGGACGAGTTGGAAGCTCTACCGCACTTGACCGACCAGGAGCAACTGGAAGAAGTGCGATTGAAGAAGCTGAAGCTCCGTTTGAAAGACCAGATGGAAGCGATTGTGAGCCAATACCGGGCTCAGCAAGTCGCTTGACGTCAGGTGCGCGGAATTTTGAGTTATTCGAAGCCCGGCATGGTTCGCCCAGCCGGGCTTTTGCCAATTTTGGGGCACCGGCGAAAACACTGGTAGCCAGGGATGTGCGCCCAATCACTCGCGCCGCCAAACGACGGCCCCATTCACGATCGTCGCCACGGGACCGCCGCGGAAACTGTGGCCGTCAAACGGTGAATTGCGGCTTTTCGAGAACGACTGGTTTACGTCGTATGTCCACTGAAGATCCGTACTAAAGACGGTCACGTCTGCGGGAGCGCCCACGGCCAACGTGCCGCGATCCAGGCGCAGCACGCGCGCCGGTCCGGTAGTGAGCAACGCGACGAGGCGGGTGAGCGGAATCTTGCCGGTGTGCACCAGATGCTCCAGCGCCAGGCCCAGCGCGGTTTCGAGTCCGATAATGCCGAATGGGCACTTCTCGAACTCCTGCATCTTTTCGCTGCCGGGGTGCGGCGCGTGATCGGTGGCGATGGCGTCCACCGCGCCGGCCGCGATGCCATCCACCACCGCTCCGGCATCGCAGGCGGTACGCAGCGGCGGCTTCATTTTGAAATTGCTGTCGTAGGGCAGCATCTGGGCGTCGGTCAGGGCGAAGTGGTGCGGAGTGGCTTCGCAGGTGACCGGCAGTCCGCGCTGCTTGGCATATGCCACCATTGCCATGGCGTTACGCGTGGAGATGTGGGCCACGTGAAAGCGCGCGCCGGTAACCTGCGCCAGCAGGATGTCGCGCGCCACCATCACGTCCTCGGAACTGGACGGAATGCCGCGCAGTCCCAGCCGTACCGACTCATAACCCTCGTGCATATCGCCGCCGGCGCTCAGGTTCAGGTCTTCGCAATGATCGATGACGGGGAGGTCGAAGGATCGCGCGAATTCCATGGCGCGCCGCATCACGCGGGCATTCATCACGGGGCGTCCATCGTCGGAGATGGCCACTACTCCCGCGGCTTTCATGGAGCCGATGGCCGACAGCTCTTCGCCCGCGCTGTTCCTGGTGATGGCGCCGATGGGGAAGACATTCGTCACGGCCAACTTACGCGCGCGCTCGATGATGTAGCTGGTCACCGTGGCGTTGTCGTTCACCGGCAGCGTGTTGGGCATCGAGCAGATGGACGTGAATCCGCCGGCGGCCGCGGCCCGCGCGCCGGTCTCGATGGTCTCGGCGTGCTCGAAGCCTGGCTCCCGCAGGTGTACGTGCATATCGATGAAACCGGGCGCCACGATCAGGCCGGTGGCATCGAAGATCTGCGCGCCGGGCGCTTCCGGATCCGCGCCGGCGGAGGCGCCGATAGCAGCAATGACACCGTCCGTGATCAGAATGTCGGCCAGCCTATCGGTGTCTGAAGCCGGGTCGATGACGCGCCCGTTCTTGATGAGGAGTTGAGACATTTAGCCGATCACCCGCTCCAGCACCGCCATGCGCACGGCGACGCCGTTTTCGACCTGGTTGAGGATCACGGAACGTTGCGAGTCGGCCACTTCCGAGGACAACTCGCGCCCGCGGTTGATGGGGCCGGGATGCATGACGATGACTTCCGGTTGGGCTAGCGCCAGGTGCTCCAGTTGCAAGCCGTAGAAGTGGAAGTACTCGGCGGCGGGAAATGCCGCTTCGTGCTGGCGCTCAAGCTGCACGCGCAGCATCATGATCACGTCGGCGTCGCGAATTGCCTCGCGAATATCGTTGGTGAGCGTAACGCCGGGCGCGATGTGGGCGAGCTCGCGCGGCAGCAGCGAGGCGGGGCCGCACAGCACGATCTCCGCGCCGAATTTCGAAAGCAGGTACACGTTGGAGCGGGCCACGCGGCTGTGGGCGATGTCGCCGATGATGGCTACGCGCAGGCCCTCCAGGCTGGGACGGCGGTCGAGAATGGTGCGCGCATCCAGCAGCGCCTGGGTGGGGTGTTCGTGCGTGCCGTCGCCGGCGTTGATGATGGGCATGGCCAGATGGCGCGCTAGAAAATGCGGTGCGCCGGACGCCGCATGCCGCATCACAATGGCGTTGGGGCGCATGGCCGCCAGCGTGTTGAGCGTATCCACCAGCGATTCGCCCTTCGACACGCTGGAACCCGAGGCCGCGATGGAGATGGCGTCCGCGCCCAGACGCTTGGCGGCGATTTCGAAGCTGGTGCGGGTGCGCGTGGATGCTTCGAAGAAGAGATTGACAATCATCTTCCCGCGGAGCGTGTCCAGTTTCTTCTGCGATTGGTCCTGGACAGGTTGAAACTGCTTGGCGCGCGCCAGGATGGCTTCGATCTCGGCGCGGTCCAGTTCTTCAATTCCCAGCAATCCTGCCGGCATGGCTTAAACAGCTTCGCCTTCGGGGGTTCTTTCGACCATCAGCACCTTCTCCATCTGGTCGATCTCCTCGAATTTGACTTCGATGATTTCGTTGTCTGTGGTCTGCACGTTACGGCCCACGAACTGAGCTTCAATGGGCAGCTCGCGATGGCCGCGATCGATCAAGACCAGCAGGTGCACGCGCGCCGGGCGGCCGTGATCGAACAGGGCGTCCAGCGCGGCGCGAATGGTGCGGCCGGTGTACAGCACATCGTCCATCAGGATGATGTCTTTGCCCTGCACGGAAAACGGAATCTCGGTAGCGCTGACCACCGGCTTGATGTCCACGGTGGTGAGGTCGTCGCGGTAGAGATTGATGTCCAGAATGCCGACCGGCACGGCGTGCCGTTCGAGCGATTCGATTTTGCGGGCCAGGCGCTGGGCCAGCGGCACGCCGCGGCGGCGGATGCCGATGAATGCCAGCCGGTCGAGATCGGCGTTTTTCTCAAGGATTTCGTGCGCCAGCCGCACCAGCGTGCGGTCGATTTCCGAGGCGCTCATGAGCTGGCCTTTGACGCGGGTGAGGGGCATGGGCGTGGTAAGAAACAGGGTAGCATGGCGGAGTGTCACCGGCTTATACGGCGGTTTATGCGGCGCGAACTTGCGGGACATCGCGCTTCAGGGCCGTTCAGGAGTGTTAAATAATCGCGCCGGGAGGAATCCGCCCGGGCCAATTGGGTGTAAACTGGCTATCGTTACTAAGGAGGCGAAGCACAATAATGCATACGCAAGATTCTAAAAGGTTGTTATTTCTGGCAGGATGCGTCCTGTGTGCGTCCGGATTTGCAAGCTCACTAGCGGCGCAGAACGCTTATATCGTGCGCAATCTGACATCGGATATTCCCGACTTGGCCGATTATACCGATCCGAACCTGAAGGGCGCGTGGGGGATCTCGGAATCGAGCAGCAGTCCATTCTGGATCTCGGACGCCGGCACGGGCCTATCCACGCTTTATACCAGCAGCGGGAGCGTGCTCCCGGTGGTGGTGACCATACCGCCTTCGAAGACGAGTGGCGTCACGGCTACAGGCAGTCCGACCGGAACTGTATACAACAGCACGACGGGTTTTGCAATCGCCAGCGGGGAGGCAGCGGCATTCATCTTCGCCACGCTGGACGGCACCATATCCGGTTGGAATAAAAGCGTAAACGCGACCGAGGCGCAGGTAATGGTGGACAACTCGGCAGCCGGGGCGGTTTATACCGGTCTGGCGATCGGCACAAACGGTTCGAACACCTACCTCTACGCGGCGGATTTCAGCAAGGGAACGATCGACGTCTTCGACTCTACCTATGCGGCCGTGACTTTGCCGAATGCCTTCCAAGACGCCAACCTGCCGGCGGGCTACGCGCCCTTCAATATCCAGAATCTGGCGGGAAATCTGTACGTCGCATACGCGTTGCAGGACACCGCCAAGACCTTCGTAACGCCTGGCGCGGGCGACGGATACGTGGACGTTTACAGCACTGCGGGATCGCTGATGGACCGGCTGATCACGGGGGGAAGTTCCAGTAAGCTGAATGCGCCCTGGGGACTGGCGATCGCTTCCACCGGCTTCGGCGGGTATGCCAGCGATCTGCTGGTGGGTAACTTTGGGGACGGCACCGTCAACGTCTACAACCCCACCACGGGCGCATACGTTGCGACGCTCAACAACGTCGACGGCACGCCCATAGTAATCCCTGGTCTTTGGGCCTTGCAGGTCGGGAACGGGGGCAGCGGTGGAGACGCGAATGCCGTCTATTTCACGGCCGGGATTCCAGGTCCGGACATGGGAAACCACGGTTTGTTCGGGAGGCTGCAGGCAGCGCCTATCGTAGTCGCCGCCGATGTAGTGAATGGCGCGAGCTTTCAACCCGCCATCGCTCCGAACACATGGGTGACCATCACGGGTGGAAATCTGTCGGGCACTACCCGGGTGTGGGACACCGAAGACTTCGTGGGTACGGCGCTGCCGACCGATATCGACAGTGTCAGCGTGACGGTAAACGGGACATACGCGTATGTTGAATATGTCAGCCCCACGCAGCTTAACGTTCTGATGCCGGTGAGTGTGGCATCGGGACAGGCGCAAGTGCAAACGTACAACTTCGGCCTTGCCAGCGCATCCGTAGCCGTCCAGATTCAAGACGTGGCGCCGGCTTTCTTCCTGCAAAGCGATATGATACATATAGTGGCGACGCACGCGAATGGCTCGCTGATTGGACCGGCATCCGCAGCCGGGGTCACCCCTGTAACCACTCCGGCGGCGCCCGGCGAGGAGATAGTGCTTTACGGCACGGGATTCGGCGCAACTAATCCGGCAACCCCGGCAGGCCAACTGATTACGACCGATTTGCCGCTGGCGACGATGCCGACCATTACCATCGGCGGAATGGCCACCACGCCTTTGTTCGCGGGACTGATTTCCGCCGGTCTGTTCCAGATCAACGTGACCGTACCCGCTTCCGCGGCCAGCGGCGATGTGCCGGTGGTGGCGCTGGTGGGGTCCACGGCCTCGCCCAGTGGCGCGATGATCACGGTGCAGTAGCGCTCCGGTGAGCGGGGCCGCATTTACTAACCATCCAGTAGCCATCCATTAAGATGGTAGTGAGATGCCGACTCGTTCACCGGACGTCATCATAATTGGCGCCGGTATCATTGGCAGTTCGATCGCCTGGCGGTTGGCGCAGGCCGGTGCGGCCGTCACGCTGGTGGATGCGGGCGCGCTCGGCGGCGAGGCTAGTTGGGCCGGAGCGGGCATGCTGGCGCCGGGCGGGGAGTTCGTCACGCGCAGCCGGTGGGCCGGGTTTGCCCTTGAAAGCCTGGCGCGGTATCCCGCATTCGTCGAGGAACTGGTGAGCGAGACGGGCGTGGGAATCGATTACCGCCAGTGCGGCGCGCTCGAGATCGCCGGCACGGAAGCCGAATGGCAGGATCTCCTGGCGCGCCGCGCCGCGCAATCGGACCTGGGCATTCGCGCCGAGGTTAACGGCGACGGGCTCTTCTATCCGGACGATGCGCTGGTCGATCCACGGGATGTGACGCGCGCGTTGCGGTGCGCCTGCGAGAAACGCGGGGTCCAAATCCGTGAGCATACACGCGTAACGGCGGTGCGTGCGACGGGTGAGCGGGTGGATGTCGAGACCAGCAGCGGCGGGTTGACGGCGTCGGCTGCGGTGCTGGCGGCGGGCGCCTGGAGCGGGCAGATTGCGGTCTTTGGCGCGGGTGGGCAGCTTGCGACTCCAGCTTCGTTCCCGGTGCGCGGTCACTTGCTGGGGTATGCGCTGGAACCCGGATCGCTAGGGCCAATCCTGCGCCACGGTCACACTTATGTGATGCAGCGGTCCAGCGGATTCACCATTGCGGGGACTTCGTCGGAGCAGGTGGGCTTCAACCGCGAACTGGATGCGCGGATAGTAACCGATATCAACACACGCGCCGGCGAGTTGGCGCCTATGCTGCGCTCCGCTCCGGAGCCTGTTGCGTGGCTGGGGTTTCGTCCCGCGACCGAGGGATTTGAGGCGGCGATCGGGCGGTTGGACGATACGCCTTTGTGGCTCGCTTATGGGCACTATCGCAATGGGATACTGCTGGCCCCGGCCACGGCGGCGCGAGTGGCGGGCGAGATGGCTGGCCATTAATGCTGTTTGGACGAACTGCTATGATTGGGGTTGCTGAGGCAGGGCGCATGCGTAGTCTCGGTGCTCACTGCGCCAGGCAGGTCGTCCGATGAGCAACACGCAGCTTTATCTCGCTATAGGCGTACCCATTTTGGCCAACGCCGCGCTGATTGGCTTGTTATTGGCTTACATTAACGCCAAGTTTGAGAATGTCAACCAGCGCTTCGAGGGCGTCGACCGGCGCTTTGACGACATGCGTTCTCTGTGGCTGGCTGAGCTGCATCGCGTCGAGGAAGTGCTCGATGCACGGTTGAAGCACCTTGAGGAGCGCTGACGTGCTTCCGCCATTTGCCCCAAGAGTGGCACACTGGAGATTCAATGGAAATGCGCATCCTCACCTCGTCGATCTTCCTGCTTTGCCTGGTCTCCACTGCGTTTGGCCAATTGCCTGCCCCCAACGCTGCCGGTGTCTCCATGGGCCATTACCACCTGAACGTGCGCGATCCGGAGGCCCACCGATTCTTCTGGACCACTTTGGGCGGAACGCCAGTCAAACTCGGCGATATGGACGTCATCAAGTTCCCGGATGTGCTGGTCCTCTATAAGAAAGCCGAGCCCACGGGCGGGACCGAGGGCAGCGTAGTTGGGCATATCGGTTTTCGGGTAAAGGACTTGCACGCGTCACTCGAAAAGTGGCGCGCCGCCGGGCTGAAGATTCTGCCGGGCGCCAGCCCGCACCAGGCATTCGTGATTGCGCCCGATGACGTCCGAGTCGAGATCACCGAGGACACCTCCATGGACGTCCCGGTCGCCAACCACCACATCCACTTCTATACCAGCTCCGTCGGCGACACCAAGGCCTGGTACGTAAAGACATTCGACGCCAAGCCGGGCAAGCGGGGACCGTTTGAGGCCGCCGACTTGCCGGGCGTGAACCTGACCTTTTCGCAGGCCGCCGGCCCAGTAGCAGGCACCAAAGGGCGCGCGCTCGATCACATTGGCTTTGAGGTCAAGGATCTGGAGGCGTTTTGCAAGAAGCTGGAGGCGGCCGGCGTGAAGTTCGACTTGCCCTACCGGAAGATACCGGCGCTGTCGCTCTCCATCGCCTTCCTGACCGACCCTTGGGGAACGAACATCGAGTTGACCGAAGGGCTAAACCGGCTATAAACATTTTCCCTGTTCGCGCCGTCTAACCAGTTTACGAAAGGCCGCGCCACGCAACGATACGGTAGAACGGCGCTGTGGTGTGCGCTGTTCGCCTTTTCTACGGCTTGTGGACACAGCCCCGCTCCCGCTCCGATTGTAGTGCACGCGGCAGGCGGGGACCCCCAGCCCGCCAATCGCACCCCGGCGCGTCATGAAGTGCGTTTGACGGGAACCGTCCAGGCGGTCCACTTCTTTACCTTCCAGGTGCCGCAAATCGGCGGGCAGAACGGACGCGTCACGCTGACCACAATCATCGCCAACGGAGTGCGGGTGAAGAGCGGCGATGTGCTCGCGGAATTCGACCGCACGCAGGAACTGGACAACGCGCGCGATGCCAAGGCCAAGTTTGACGACCTGTCGCACCAGGTGGAGCAGCGCCAGGCGCAGAACCGGGCGGACGCCGCCAAGCGCGCTTCCGACCTGCAGGCCGCCGAAGCCGATCTGGCGAAGGCTGAATTGGAATTGCGCAAAGGGCCGTTGCTGAGCGAGATCGATCGGCTGAAGAACGAGGTAAAGGCGGAAGCTGCGCGGGAACACGTGAGCAGCCTGAAGAAATCCAGCGGATTTCACGACCAGGCGGATGCGGCGGCGGTGCGCATTCTCGAATTGCAGCGCGACCGGCAGAAGGTCGGCCTGGATCGCGCGCTCAGCAACGCGGAAAAGCTCCAGGTGCATGCCACCCTGGATGGCATGGTCTCCCTCGAAAACGTGTGGCGCAACAACAGTATGGGCAAGGCGCAGGAGGGCGATCAGCTTTATCCCGGCCAGCCGATGATCCGGTTGTTCGATCCCTCGGAAATGGAGGTGCGCGCCCAGGTGGGCGAGCCGGACGACGTCGCGCTGACTCCTGGCTGCCGCGCGACGGTGCGGTTGGACGCCTATCCGGACCTCACCTTCGAGGCGCGTATGATTTCCGCGAGCCCAGTGGCTGCGTCGGCGATGGGCAGCCCGATCAAGACATTCTCGGCGATCTTCCGATTGGAGAAGAGCGATCCGCACCTGTTGCCGGATCTCTCCGCGGCCGTGGTGCTGGAGCCATGAAACGTCCACGCAGAGCCCTGTGGGGCAGACCTCCAGGTCTGCGCGGGTCCTCCAGGACCCGCTCCGGGCCGGAACGGACGTGGGCCGCGCGGTCTAAAACCCGCAGGGCCGGAGACTCGCCGCAAGGGGCGGGCCTGGAGG
>DATKFU010000142.1:0-23024 GCA_035511215.1 Bryobacteraceae bacterium
AATGAGATTACCAAACGAAGCCAATTCGGTCCTTTCCTTCAACAAACGCTCGAAACGGAATCCAAGCTCCGTGAACGCTTCCAGCCGATGCATCGCCATGCAACCGGGTGTAACACGATTCTCAAAGAAAAACACCGCTGGCGAAGCGTTGGGGCGCGCGCCGGAGCGAAGTGTCGAACCCAAAATCAGATTACCAAACGAAGCCAATTCGGTCCTTTCTTCTCAACAAACGGTCGAAACGAATCCAAGGTCCGTTAACGCTTCCAGCCGATGCATCGCCATGCAACCGGATGTAACACCAATCCCCCATTGCAAGGGCGAACCGCTGTTCATGCGAACGGGTTGGCAGCCCGCGCGGCCCCATGACCGGATGTTCTCCGGATGCGCCGGACTGAAAGTATCGAACCAGAGTCAGATTACCAAACGAAGCCAATCGGGTCCCAGTCCAACGCATCGCCATGCAACCGGATGTAACACGATCCTCAAATTGCGAGGACATTACCGGCCGGCTGCGGGCGCCGCGACCGAAGCCACGCAAATCCAGCCGGCCGTTCCACGGCACGCATCAGTCCGCGCGCCACACGATATACTCTTGCCTGATGCCCAATCCGGCTATCTTTCGCGAGTACGATATCCGCGGCGTCGCCGACGCGGAACTGCGCGACGTCGATGTCGAGATGCTCGGCCGCGCCGCCGGTACTTATCTGCGGCGGCATGCGGGCGGCCGGGTCAATCTGGGCCGCGATTGCCGCCTCAGCTCCGAGCGCCTGCGCAACGCCCTGGTGTGCGGCCTGAAGGCCAGCGGCTGCCAGATCCGCGATATCGGCGTGGCGCCCACGCCGCTGCTTTACTATTCCGTCTTTCACCTGCAAGCGGACGCCGGCATCATGATCACCGGCAGCCACAATCCACCGGAGTACAACGGCTTCAAGATCATGTGCGGGGCTTCCACCATTCATGGCGAAGAGATACAGGAGATCCGGCGCCTGATCGAGCGGCGCGACTTCCTCACCGGTGCGGGCAGCGTCGAAAGCGCGGACGTCGCGGAGCCCTACGTGAATGAGATCGCCGCGCAGTTCCATTTCGCGCGGCGCATTCGGGTGGTCGTCGACGCCGGCAACGGCACGGGTGGTCCGGTGATGCATCGCCTGCTCCAGAGGCTCGATTGCGAGGCCACCGAATTGTTCTTCGAGATGGACGGCCGCTTTCCGAATCACCATCCCGACCCTACCGTGATCGAAAACCTGAACCCGCTGATCGCCGCCGTGCGGGAACAGGGCGCCGACCTGGGCATCGCCTTCGATGGCGACACCGACCGCATTGGCGCGGTCGACGAGAAGGGCAACGTGGTCTACGGCGACCGGCTGATGATCGTTTACGCCCGCGAGATCCTCAGCCGAAAACCCGGCGCCACGATCATCGGCGAAGTGAAATGCTCGCAGTCGCTCTACGACGACATCCGCAAGCGCGGCGGCCACGCCATCATGTGGCGCACGGGCCATTCGTTGATCAAAGCCAAGATGAAGGAGTCGCACGCGGAGCTGGCGGGCGAGATGAGCGGCCACATGTTCTTCGCCGACCGCTATTATGGTTTCGACGATGCCCTCTACGCCGCGTGCCGGCTGATGGAGATCGTGGCGCAGTCCGGCCAGCCCCTCTCGGCCCAACTGGCGGACTTGCCGCCAACGTTCACGACTCCTGAAATCCGCGTCGAGTGTGCGGACGACATCAAGTTCGAAGTCGTCCGGCGGGTGACCGAGCGCTTCCGTGGGACTCACTCCATCCTCGACGTGGACGGCGTGCGCGTGCTATTCCCCGAAGGCTGGGGACTGGTGCGCGCCTCGAACACGCAGCCGGTTTTGGTGCTGCGCTTTGAAGCCTCCACGCCGGAGTTGCTGGACCAATATCGCAAAGAGACGGAAGCCGTTGTCGCGGAGGCGGTGGCCGGCTAGCCGCCACCCAGGGTGGGCAGCGCCGTGGCAATCCGGAAGCTCAGCTTTGCGTGCGCGCGCCGCAGGGACCGCTCCACTTTCGCCGGATCGCCGGCGCGTGCGAAGATGAAACCCAAGTACGACGCTCCCTCCGGCAGCGGCATCAGCATCTGACCTATCTTGGCCGTCACGATCACGTCGTCCACGCCGTCCACGCTGCGCGCGTCGTTCACTCCCGCGACATCTTCGTATACGCCGCCGCGCGGAATCGGGATCATCATCACGCCCGACGCCGCATCCGCCAGTTGTAGACCGGCGATGTCTTCGCCGAGCGCGTGCCGCAGCACCAGCTCTTCGAGCGGTATGCCCGGGCCGAAGCGCAGCGCTTTCGCGCAGAGCCCGCCAATGGGCCGTGCCGCCACCTCCAGCAGCATGATGCAGCCGCCGCCGCTCTCGCTGAAACGCAGCTCGGCGTGAAAAGGCCCGTGATAAAGTCCCAGCGCGCGCACGGCCCGCCCGACGGCCTCGCGCATGCCCTGTTGTGCGGCGGCACTCTCGCGCGACGGCGTCACATAAATCGTCTCTTCGAAGAACGGCCCTTCGAGCGGATCGGGCTTGTCGAATATCGCTAGGATGTGCGCGGAGCCATGGGTGACGATGCCTTCCACGGCGAATTCACGCCCAGGAATGTACGCTTCCACCTGCAGATACTGTCTTTCCTGCTCGCGAGCCAGCAGCCTCTTGATGCGCGCGAACGCCGCCCGGAATTCGTCGGGATCGTTCGCGCGGATCACACCCCGGCTGCCGGAGAGACCCAGCGGCTTGAGCACGCAGGGGTACGGCGCGCGTCGTGCAGCGGCATCCGGCCCCTCGGCCAGCGGCACTCGGAAGAATTGGGGCGCCGGTAGACCCGCCGCTTGAAACAGCTTGCGCGCCAGATACTTGTCGTGGCAGGCGCGCACGGCGGCCGCCGGATGGAATGGAATCCCCAGCGCGCCGGCCACTTCGGCCGCCAGTATGGCGGGTCCGTCTCCCACTGCCGCGACCCCGTCGAAGCGCCGGCCGCCTAATGCTTCCATGCAAGCCGGCAGTGACGCGGGCACATCGCCAAACCGTACCGGGATGGCGCGGTCGCCCCAGGGATCTTCGAGCACGTGGCAGCGATCCGTGGCCAGCGTGAGATCCACGTTCAGCCGCCGCGCGGCATCGGCGAAAACGCGGATCTGGTAGCCGGTGGTCGCCGCGAATAGCAGCAGCCGTGCCACGCTTTATTCCTCGGTCCGGAAGGATTCCATCGTGCGCGGATTGTAGGCCCAGTGGAATTCCAACTCGTAAGCCAGCGAGCGCGCCAGGCCGTCCAGGTCCGGAAACAGGGTGGCGTGCGTGATGTTCATGCGGTATAGCTCGCGCAAACCGGTCTCGCGCACCTTCGCGGCCGGCAGGATAAACTTCGCCATCATGTCTCTTGGATCGCGGTATTGGTGCACGATCTGTTCCATGGGCTTGTCCAGCACGCCCGGCAGCGCGAAGGTGCCGGACTGCGCGATCAAGCGGCGATTCATGGTGTCCGGCTCGCCCAGCCAGATGAATTCGTGGTCGCCCTTAAGGAAATAGCGCGCGAAATTGCCTTTGCGCCGTGGGTCCATGCCGCGCGTCGTGACGGCGGGCTTCTGCGATTTGGCGGAGCGCCGGATGCCGCCCGCGCTGATATTGGCGGGGTTGAGTGCCCATACCGCCGCATCGCTGGTAGCGCGGTCGAGCGCGAAGAAGGCTGCCACATAAGGCGACCAGGTGAAATCCAGCAAGCGCGTGGGCGCGCCGTGATGCTGCATCAGGGCCAGCCACTGAAAGTCGTCGTCCGGGTCCGGAGGCTGCGCTAGAAACTGATGCGCCTTGCGCTTGAACACGCGCAGAATGCGCCCCTCCTGCTGCGGCCACGCGCGCCGGTCGATGCGGAAGACGCGGAAATACCGCGAGAGCGCGCTGGCCAGCGGCCAAGCCTCTTTGCGATGCCCGCGAAACGCCCAATTGGAATACGGCGAGCCGGTGATGATCTTCAGAAACTCGTCCCACGATTCCAGCCGGTATTGCTTGTAGACGGTGGGGTTGGTGGGCGTCACTCTCCCATCATTTTCCCAGATCCTCGCCGCCGCGGCCCCCGCGAGATTCCGAGGTGGTACCATATCCGATCATGAAACTGAATGCATTTGGAATCGGCGCGGTGTTAGCCGCCCTGTTGCTGACGGGCGCTGTGGGCTTCGCGCAACAGGCGGCGCCGCCCGCGAAACCCGCAAATTGCCCAGCGGAAGGATTTAGCGGGGGCTTCACCCACGGCTGTCCACAAAAACAATTTGCCAACCCGGCCGACATCTCGGCCATGATGGCCGCGCTGCCGGACAAGCCCTACGCAGCGCCCCAGAGTCTGCGCCGTGTGCTGGTCCTCGGCCGGGCCGTCGGTTGGGTGCATACTTCGATCCCGTTGTCGGCGAAGATGGTTGAATACCTGGGAGACAAGACCGGCGCGTGGATGACGACCATCACCTACGACGCGGCCGCGATCACTCCTGAAAACCTGAAGCAATACGACGCCATATTCCTGGCCAGCACCACCGGCGAATTTCTGGATGACCCCAACGACAAGGCCGCCACGGACCTTCGCAGGCGGGCGCTCCTTGACTTTGTCAAAGGCGGCAAGGGCCTGGCCGGCATCCACGCCGCTACCGATAGCTACCATACCAATAGCCCTACGCTGACGGGCACGTGGCCCGAGTTCAACGAAATGATCGGCGGCTTCTTCAAGTTCCACTGGACCTACCCGACCTTGATCCCGGTTAAGGTGGACGATCCGAACAGCCCCCTCACTGTTATGTTTCCGGCCCGCGGGTTCGAGATGGTCGACGAGACCTACACGTTCGCGCAGGACTCATTCAGCCGCAAGCGGGTGCATGTTCTCACCAGCATCAACTACGCGAGGATGAGCGCGGAGGACAAAGCCAAAGAGCCGGCAGCCACCAAGCGCACCGACGGCGACTACGCTTTGAGCTACATCCAGCGGGTGGGCAATGGCCGTGTGTTTTACGAGGCACATGGTCACGATGAGAAGATATACTTCGCGCGGCCCTTTATCGCTCACATGCTGGCAGGGATACAATACGCGCTCGGCGACCTCAAGGCCGACGACAGCCCCAGCGCAAAATAGGCCGGCCGGCGTCACTCGCGTGAGATCCTGAAGTGCCGGTAATCGCATGTGGTACATCGGAACGGCTTCACCCGGAACAGCCACGAGATGAACCTTTCAAACCGGTTCCGGCGTCTGGACCGCCCGACCGCGTTCTTACACTTCGGGCAGACTGGTTGTACAGGCATTACAGGTTATCATTATCGCACCGGCAGATGTCGTGGCCCTTGTCCGGCCGCAACCAATCGTAGTACAAAGGTGATGCTATGCCCTCACGAATTAAACCGCTTCTCAACCCGCTGGTTGCGCTGTTCGGCCTGGCCTGCATGAATGCCTCCGCGCAGATGGCCCAGCCCGTATTAGGGGAAGACGCTACCAGGATCTCCGATCACGTTTGGGCCATCATGGGCTTCCCGAATGTCGCCATCGTCGTCGGCGCGCGAGCCACACTGGTCGTGGACACGGGGCTCGGTCCGCGCAACGGTGCTACGGTGGCGCGCGTGGCCGCTAAACTTTCAGGAAACCAGAAGCTCTTCCTCACCACGACGCACTTCCATCCCGAGCACGCGGCCGGCGCCGGCGGGTTTCCGCCGAACACTATTCTGATCCGCGACGCGGTTCAGCAACAGGAAATGGAACAGCACGGAATGCAGATGGTTGAGATGTTCAGTAGCAGATCGGCGCAGAACAAGGAGTTGCTAGCCGACGTCCATCTCCGTTCTCCCGACATCGTCTTCGACACCGACGTGAAGATCGATCTGGGAGGCGTGACCGCGCGGCTTTTGTGGTTCGGCGGCGCGCACACGAAGGGCGATGAACTGACCTTTGTAGAGCCCGATGGCACGCTGGTTTCAGGCGATGTCGTACAGAACAAAGTTGTTCCCAACATCTTCGGCGACGGAGGAACGCCATCGAGCTGGATTGCCGTTCTCGACAAAATTTCGGCTCTCCCGGTGCGATACGTTCTCCCCGATCACAGCGCGCCCGGCGATGGATCTCTGGTCTCGAAGGAGCGCGCCTTTATCGAAGACCTCCGCACGCGCGCTCTGCAACTAAAACAGCAGGGCGTTTCGGCTGACGACGCGGGAAAGCAACTGGGCGCCGAGTTCAAAACGAAGTACTCCGACTGGCCCAACATGAACGTGGCCGGTTTCGTGCGCAGCATTTACGCCGAGTAAACGAGAGCCCGCTCTGACCTTGCTTTTACCGGGCGAAATAGCCGGTTTTCGCGCGCACGCTGAACCCGCCCCGCGGCCGGATGGCGACCTTCCGGAAAGAGCCATCCCGAACCGCATTGGTCGAGACGTAAGCCAGTTCATACGACGCCCGCAGTTCCTCCCCGATTTGCCGGAAGATCGCGCGCACGTTACCCTGCCCGGCGTCGAAATCCGCTCCGCCGGTTTCGCGCGCGAGGCGCTCCATCACGCTCGTGCCGTACTTGTTCCGTGCGGTCAGGTGTCCGTGTCTCCGCTCGGTATACCGCATGGCGAAGATGCGCGCGTCGCCCGTCTGCGCCGCTTCAATTGCGTCCAGCATGTGGTGCGCGCTGGAATTGTCCTCGCCGTCGCTGAACACGATCAGCGCCCGCCTGCCGCTTTCCGCTGCTGCCAGCTTCGCGGTGACGGCGTAATAGATCGCATCGTAAAACGCCGTGCCCAGTTCGCGGTCCTCATCGGGGCCGAGTTCCGGGAAGTGACGGTCGCCGCGGTCGAAGTGACCGAGGGCGTCCATCAAGCTCTGGCTGGACGCCGCAAAGTCGCTGACCAGCCGCAGACGATTGCCAAAGCAGACCAACAGCGCCCGGTCGCACGGCGACAGCACATCTTGCAGGAACTCTTTCATGTCGAGGCGATGGCGCTTGACGAAGTGCTCCTGGCTGCCGCTGACATCCGCGATCAAGGCCAGCGAGAGGGGCACGTCCAGGCTGCGCGCAAAGAAAGAAATGCGCTGCGGAATGCCGTCTTCGAGCACCTCGAAATCCTCCTTCGACAGGCCGCCCGCCAGCGCGCCATGCGCGTCGCGCACTGTAAAGGCCATGTTCACCAGGTTGACATCCACGCGGATGCGCGGCTCATCCTCAGCCATCGCTACGGCGGACAGACAGAGTAAGGCGAGCAATAGGCGCATACATGGAGCAATACGAAATGGCCGCCAGGCGCGAATGCAAAAACGTTAGCTTGTCCGGACTCCAGACCGCGGACTCGGGACCGCTTGCACGCCAAGCAGGCGAATTCAGCGATTCGAAAACCGTTTTTTTTACAGAGTAAACGGCCAGAACGGACTTCATGGGGTTGGTCGTGCGAAGGGATTTCGCAACGGCCGTGCCTGGTCGATCAGCCGCCCTGCATTGACCCCGCTGCTATACTGAAATGTGCTACAGATCGCTCCAGAACACCTTAGTTCCGCACCCCAGCCGCAACCCGCCCCAGCCTTGGCTCCAAACCAAAAATGAGCCCGCAAGAATACATCCGGATTCGCGGCGCGCGAGTCCACAACCTGAAGAATATTTCGCTGTCGCTACCCCACAACCAGTTGACTGTAATCACGGGTGTGTCCGGGTCCGGCAAATCTTCGCTGGCGTTCGACACCATCTATGCCGAGGGACAGCGCCGCTACGTCGAGTCCCTCTCCGCCTACGCCCGCCAGTTCCTGGAGCGCATGGAAAAGCCCGCCGTGGAGGATATCGACGGCATCGCGCCCGCCATCGCCATCCGCCAAAAGAACACCAGCCGGAATCCGCGTTCCACGGTGGCCACCTCCACCGAGTGTTATGACTTTCTGCGCCTGCTGTTCGCCCGCGTGGGTCGCACTTTTTGCCCCAACTGCGCGACGCGCGTGGAGCGCGACACGGTGGATCAGGTGGCCGAGCGGCTGCTCGCGCTGCCCGCCGGCTCGCGCTGGTACGCGCTGTTTCCCGTCACCGCCGATCAGCATCCCGACACCCAGGCGTTGCGCGATCATCTTTTCGACCTGCGCAAGAAGGGCTTCAACCGGCTCTTTCAGGCTGGCCGCATTTTCGAATTCTCCACCCCCGAATCGCTGCTGGATATCGATTTTTCGAAGCCCGTTTTCATCCTGGTCGATCGCCTCGCCATACCCGCGGAACAAGGTCCCGAACTGCGCCAGCGCATGGTCGATACCGTCGAGATCGGCTACCGCGAAGCCGGCGAAATCGTCCTCGAGCCTGCCGCCGGCAAGACCGGCCTCGCGGCCTCTCCTCCCTTGCGCTTCAGCGAAAAATTCGCGTGCAAACAGTGCGGCCTCACGTTCCTCGAACCCGAGCCGCGTCTGTTCAGCTTCAACAATCCGTTCGGCGCATGCCCGCGCTGCCAGGGCTTCGGCAATACCATCGACTTCGATATGGATCTGGTCGTCCCCGACAAAAACAAGACCCTCGAAGGCGGCGCTGTGGATCCCTGGACCAAGCCCAAATACCGCTCCTGGCTGGGCAACTTCCGCAAAACCGCGCGTAGCAAAAGCGTCCGCCTGACCGTGCCTTTTTGCGACCTGACTGAAAAGGAACAGGAGACCGTCTTCGCCGCCGTCCGCAACTTCTTCGATTTCCTGGAAACCAAGAAATATAAGCTGCACGTGCGCGTGTTCCTGAGCCGCTACAGGGGCTACGCGCTCTGCCCCGAATGCCGCGGCGCGCGCCTGCGCAAAGAGGCGCTCTGCATCCGTCTGGCTGATGGAAACGGCGGCCGCAACATGTACGATATCGTGCGCATGAACATCGCCGAAGCGCTGGCCTTCTTCGATTCCTTGCATCTCTCGCCGGAAGAAACCGCCATCGCGGAAAAGATCCTCGTCGAGATCCGGCAGCGGCTCAAGTTCCTCAACGATGTGGGGCTCGATTACCTGACGCTCGAGCGCCTCTCGTCCACGCTCTCGGGCGGCGAAGCGCAGCGCATCCAGCTCGCCACGTGTTTAGGATCGCGGCTCGTAGGATCGTGCTACGTGCTCGACGAGCCGTCTATCGGGCTGCACGCGCGCGATACCGGGAGGTTGATCCGCATCCTGCATGAGCTGCGTGAAATCGGCAATACCATCCTGGTTGTCGAGCATGACCCGGACGTCATGCGCGCGGCCGACCACATTGTGGACCTCGGGCCGGGCGCCGGCGAGCACGGTGGCGAGATCGTTTACGAAGGCTCCTTTCCGGACCTGCTGCGCACCGGAAAGTCGCTCACCGGCCGTTACCTGCGCGGCGAGATGCGTGTGGCCATCCCCAGCATGCGGCACTCGGTGTCGCGCGCCCACCGCCTGCGATTTTTCGGCGCGCGCATGCACAACCTGAAAAACATCGACGTCGAAATTCCGCTGGGCGCCATGGTGGTGATCACCGGCGTTTCCGGTTCCGGCAAATCCACGCTGGTGCATGACGTGATCTACCGCTCCATGCAGGCGCTGCACAAAGCTCCCGCCACCGAGACGCTCCCGCTCCTGCCGGACGAACAGCCCATCGAGCCGGCGTTGAAGCTGGTCTGCCGCAAAATCGAAGGCGCCGAGCCGATCAGCGAGACCATCATGATCGATCAGTCGCCCATCGGCCGCACGCCGCGCTCCAACCCGGTGACCTATATCAAGGTATTCGACCTGATCCGGGCGCTCTTCGCTTCCACGCGCGACGCGGAAAAGCGCGGCTACACTGCCGGCCACTTCTCGTTCAACATTCCGGGCGGGCGTTGCGAAACCTGCCAGGGCGATGGCACCGTCACCGTGGAGATGCAGTTTCTGGCCGATGTCGAGCTGGTTTGCGAGGAGTGCAAGGGCACCCGCTTCAAGAGCGGCATCCTCGATATTCGTTTCAATGGCCTCAACGTGCACGAAGTGCTGCAACTGACCGTCGACGAGGCCATCCAGTTTTTCGGCGGCCAGAAGCGCATCACCCAGAAGCTGCAGGTGCTGGCCGACGTCGGCCTCGGTTATCTGCGGCTGGGGCAATCGGCCACCACGCTTTCCGGCGGCGAAGCGCAGCGTGTGAAGCTGGCCGCGCACCTGGCGCAGGCCTCCTGCGAGGGCGTCCTGTATATCTTCGACGAGCCCACCACCGGGCTGCACTTCGACGATATCGCCAAGCTGCTGGCAGCTCTCGGGCGTTTGATCGAAAACGGCGCCAGCCTGTTGATCATCGAACACAACCTGGACGTGATTAGGGCGGCGGATTGGGTGATCGATCTGGGACCCGAAGGCGGCGACCGCGGCGGCTACGTGGTGGCCGTCGGCACGCCCGCCCAGATCGCCAAGGCGCCCGGCTCCTACACCGGCCAGTTCCTGCGTGGGGCGGGCACCTTGCCTGCGGCGGCCTCGCAGGCCGCCCACAACGTAGAATAGTGGTATGTGGGCAGTAGCCGCGGTCCTGTTCTTCCTGCAAGCTCCGGACTACACCGCCGAAGGCGCGAAAGCCCTGGACGCCGGGAAATACGATCGGGCCGCCGAACTCTTCAGCAAAGCCATCGCCGCCGATCCCAAGGACTACGCGGCGCACTTCCACCTGGCGCTTTCCTATACCATGCTCAAGCGCGATGCCGATGGCCTCGCGGAATACAAGAAGGTGTTGGAGCTGAAGCCCGGCTTGTACGAAGCCGAATTGAACGCCGGCATTCTGCTCATACGGGATAAACAGGCCGGTGACGCCATCCCGTATCTGCAACACGCGGTGGACCAGAAGCCCAAGGAATTCCGGCCGCGGCTGTATTGGGCCCAGGCGCTGCTCGAATCGGGCGATGCCGCCAAAGCCGAGGAGCAATACCGCGCTGCCCTGGACCTGGATGCGAAATCCGCCGCCGCCGAGTTGGGCCTGGCGCACGCGCAGGTCAAGCAGGACCGCCTGGCGGATGCCGTACCGCATTTCCGGGCGGCCGCCCAGCTTGACCCGAACTATCGCGATGGTTTGTTGGAGCTTGCCGGGCTGTACGAGAAAAACCACCAGGACGCCGCCGCCATCGCCATTTACCAGGAGTTCCCGGAGAACGCGGGCGCTCAGGAGCGCGTCGGCCAATTGCTGCTCGAAGGCAAACATTCGGCGGATGCCATCGCGCCGCTCGAAGCCGCCATGCAGAAGGATCCCACGCCCGCCAATCGGCTGGCCCTGGCTACCGCGTACCTGTTCGAGAAGCAGTTCGACAAGGCGCTGCCCCTGTTCGAACAGAGCGTGGCCGCGGAGCCGGGCAACTACTCGCTGCATATGATGTACGGGCGCGGCCTGCGCGATTCGAAGAAGTACGATCCCGCGGCGCAGCAGTTCTTTCAAGCCACCAAGCTACAGCCGGATTCGCGCGAAGCCTGGAACGAGCTGGCCGGTATGTTGTACATGTTGGAGAAGTTTCCCGAATCGCTTGCGGCGCTCGACCGCGCGCACCAGTTGGGGGACGATACGCCGGCCAATTACTACTTTCACGCCATCACTTACGATAAGTTGCGCGCCTTGAAGCCGGCGCTCGATTATTACCGCGAGTTTCTGGCGCGCAGCAACGGTAAGTTTCCGGATGAAGAGTGGAAGGCGCGCCAGCGCGCCAAGCTGCTCGACAGGGAGCTGAACAAGCGATGACCGCGCGCTTACTGCTGGCGATCGTGCTTGTGGGCGGCATGCTGCGCGCCGATCTGGAACAGGTGAAAGCCGAGCCCAACTTGGGGAAACGATCCATGCTGGCGCTCGACCACGCCTTCGACGATCTGACCCAGGCCCGCGATGCGTACGACAAGGGCCAGAACGCGCAGGTAACGAAGTTCGTCGAGGAAATTCAGGAATCCGTGCTATTGGCAGAAACGTCTCTGCATGAGACAGGCAAGAATCCGCGTAAGAGTCCCAAGTGGTTCAAGCGCGCCGAGAGCTCCACGCGCGACCTGTTGCGCCGGCTGGATGCGTTTCAGCATGCCATGGACGTCACCGATCGTCCCATGCTCGACGCCGTGAAGGCCAAGGTGCAGCAGGTGCATGACGATCTGTTGGAGGGAGTGTTGGAGGGCAAAGAGAAATGAAGACTCTGCTGGTTTGCGCGCTGTTGGCCGCGCCCCTGGCGGCGCAACAGCAGCGGGATTATCTGACCGTGGACGAAGGAGACCAGATCCGCGAGGCGCAGGACCCCAACGAGCGCATGGCGCTCTACATTCACTTCGCCCGGCAGCGCCTCAGCCAGGTCGATCACTGGCTGGCCAAGGAGAAGGCGGGCCGCTCCGTCCTGATCCACGACGCTTTGGACGACTATTCGAATATCATCGACGCCATTGATACGGTGGCCGACGACGCCTTGCAGCGCCACGTGAATATCAAATTGGGGCTGGCGGCCGTGGTTACCGCCGAATCCGAGATGCTGGCCGGTTTGCAAAAGATCCAGGACAGCCAGCCGAAAGACATGTCGCGCTACGATTTTGTGCTCAAGCAATCCATCGATGGCACCAATGACAGCATGGAACTGGCGCGCCAGGATCCCGTTGTGCGCGCCGCCGCGGTCGCCGCCAAGGAAGCCAAAGAGAAGAAGGAGCGCGAGGCCGCCATGACGCCCACCGAGCGCGACGCCAAGAAAGCCGAAGAAGCCAAAGCCGAGCAGGATAAGGAAAAGAAGAAGGCGCCCACGCTGCTGCGTCCCGGGGAGACGGCCAAGGACCAGCAGCCGCAGTAGCAGGCCTACTGGCCGGTCATCTTTCGGATGGCGCGGAGAGCTTCGCGCGCGCCGCGCTTGGCGGCGGGCGAGAGTCCTTCACCCAATGCGAACGACTTGCCTCCGATTCCGATCAGAATAGCCGCCGGCGCGCGGCCGTAGAGCAGTTGCGACCAGGCCAGCAGCGTCCCGGGATCGAACCGGTGAGTGGCCGCCGATGCGCGCGGTTCTACGGATAGGACGGCGATTTGGCCGGCATGCACCCCGGCGTGGGCGTCAACGAAGACAACTTGCGGCGCCTGGCTGATCGTCTCGGCTAACTCCGGCGTGAGTTGATGACACGCAATGGCGCCCGCGCCGAGTTGCCTTGCGACGAATGGTCCCGCGCCGTCGTCGCCGCGCAGGGAATTGCCGTAGCCGATCACCAGCGTGTTCATTGCCGCAACTCATCGAGCAGCGTGCCATCCGCCCCCAGCAGGCGGACGTGGATGTCGGGCATTCCTGCGGCGTGCGTGGAGCAGCTCAGGCACGGATCGTAAGCGCGCACTACGGCCGAAACGCGGTTGAGCATGCCTTCCCGCAGGTGATTGCCGTCGATGAAATGCTCGCTCACTTGGCGGACGCTGCGGTTCATCGCCAGGTTGTTGTGGCCGGTGGCGACAATCAGATTGGCCCACCGGATGGCGCCGTTTTCATCCACTTTATAGTGGTGGATCAGCACGCCGCGGGGAGCTTCGGCAATGCCCACGCCTTCCAGCGCGTTCACTCCGGCGTGGGCGCGCACATGCTTGTCGAGGATAGCCTGGTCGGCCAGCAGCGCCTCCATCCGCTCCAGCGCGTACAGCGCCTCGATCAGGCGCGCGTAGTGGTAGTGAAATGCGCTTCCGGCGGCGCGCCCGTAGCGCTGGTGGAATTCGGCGAACTCGGCGTCGGCCTCGGGTGTGCCGCAGCGGTCCGCCACATTGAGGCGCGCCAGCGGTCCGACGCGGTAGACGCCGTCGGAAACGCCCAGCGGTTTGTAATAGGGCGCCTTCAGGTAGCTGGTGGGCAGGGTCGTCTCGGCGATGTACTGCGCGTATTGGGGCGCGCGTATCTGGTCGGCAACCAGGTTGCCTTCGGCATCTCGGAAGCGCAGCTTGCCGTCGTAAAGCTGCAAGCCGCCCGTCGCGTCCACCAGGCCGGCGTAGAGCGTGGGAATGTTGCCGAAATTCGCGATCTCTTCGGCGAATTGATCGACCACGCCCTTGAAGAATGCCAGCGTGCGGCGGACGATGGCTTTGGCGGCCGGCAGCTCGGCGAGAATGCGGTCGCGCGCTTCCGGCGACAGCGGCGCGTTCACTCCGCCGGGCACGGTCCAGGAAGGATGGATGCGCTCGCCCGCCAGCCATTCGATCGCCTGCTGGCCGAACTTGCGCAGGGCGATGCCGTTGCGGGCGCGCTCGGGATGCTGCTCGATCAGGCCCAGCACGTTGCGCCGCGCCGGATCCGAGTCCATGCCCAGCAACAGGTCGGGCGCCGAGAGATGGAAGAAGCTGAGCGCGTGCGATTGCACGAATTGGCCGCAGTGCAGCAGTTCGCGCAGCAACGCCGCGGTTTCCGGAATCTGCACGGCCATGATGGCGTCGCAGGCCTTCACGGAAGCCAGCAGATGGCTTACCGGGCAGATGCCGCAGATGCGCGCCGTGATGGACGGCATTTCATAGAACGGCCGCCCTTCCGTGAATTTCTCGAAGCCGCGCACCTGCGTGACGTGCAGCTGGGCATCCGTGACACGGCCCTCGTCGTTGAGCTGGATGGTGATTCTGGCGTGACCTTCGATGCGTGTTACAGGATCGATTCTAATCGTCTTCATGCCGGCCTCCGTCGATCATCCAAATCGCACTTTCCCCGCCAGCTCCGGCATGCGCCCCTCCAGCAGCTCACCCAACACGAACGCAATAGCCTTGGCCGGCGGCGGACAGCCGGGCACATGCAGATCCACTTTGATCGCGTCATGCACTGGCACGGCATGCTTCAGCAGCGGCGGCACGCCGTCCACCGGAGCGGTTCCATAAATGCCCTCGAGCAGCTTGCCTACGGGGATGTTGTTGCGCATGGCAGGCACGTTGCTGGTGACGGCGCAATCGCCCAGCGCCACCACCAGCTTGCTGCGCGCCCGAATCAGGCGGGCCTTCTCCAAATCGTCCTGGCTGCTGACGGCGCCCTCCACGATCGTCACGTCCACGCCCTTCGGGAACTCCTGCGCGTCCACCAGCGGACCATAGACCAAATCGATTTTGCCGGCCAGCGCGAGCAGCGCTTCGTCGATATCGAGCAGCGACATGTGGCAGCCTGAGCAGCCGTCCAGCCACACCGTCGCGACCCTGGTTTTCTTGGTCATTGATGGCCTCCCCGCCTGACCGCCAGCCAGCTGATATTGTCGACGCGCTTGGTCATCTCTTCCACCGCCCAGCCCTTTTCGGCCAGCGCCCCGGTCGGGCAGACCTGCACGCACTTGCCGCAGCTGGTGCAGTTGCGCGCCTGGCCCCAGGGCCGGTTCAGATCGCAGGAGATCATGGACCGTATACCGCGTGCCGCCACATCCAGCACGTGCGCGCCTTCCACTTCGTCGCAGACGCGCACGCACCGCGTACAAAGGATGCAGCGGTTATGGTCCAGCACGAACCGCTCGTGCGACATGTCCACGGGCAGCAGCGGATAGCTATACGGATATTCCACGTAGGTGACGCCCAGCTTCTGCGCCATGGACTGCAGCTCGCAGTGGCCGTTCGAGACGCACACCGCGCAATAGTGATTGCGCTCGGAAAACAAAAACTCGATCGCCATGCGCCGGTAGCGGGCCAACCGCTCGGAATTGGTGGTGACGGACATTCCCGCCTGCACGGGAGTGGTGCAGGCGGGCAGCAGGCGCCCTACGCCCGAAACCTCCACAATGCACAGACGGCAGGCGCCCACGGCGCTGAGCCCTTCCAGGTAGCACAGCGTGGGAATGTACTTCTTATTGGCGCGGGCGGCCTCCAGAATCGTCTGGCCGGCGGTGGCCTCGATGTACTCGCCGTCGATTTTGATCGAGATTTTGTCTGGCGTATTGGACATGACGGCTCCTTAAACCTCGACCATATCCGGCGCGCGATGGCCGTGCTGGTTCTCGCGGATGTCGCAGCGCAGGCAGCGGCCGGCTTCGTCCAGGGCCTGCTGCGCAGTCAGCCCCAGCATGGCTTCGTCGAAGTTCAGCACGCGCTCGCGAGCGGGCATTTCGGCCAACTCGTGGCGGTGGCATTCGCTCGGCTGCGCGGCGAGCGTCTGCGAATACTCGAACTTCGGCATGAGGCGGTCGAATCGCGCCGCGCCCATCAGCCGCCGGTCGATGTTGCGGGCGGCCTTCTTGCCCAGGCCCATCGCGTTCGAGACGTTGGATGCGCCGGTGATCGCGTCGCCGCCCGCGTAGAATTTGTTGCGGCTGGTTTCGAGCGTAAACCGGTCGACTTCGATGGTGCCGTCCTCCTGGATCTTGAGACCCGAGCCGCGGCCGAAATCGGGGTCCACCGATTCGCCCACGGCCAGGATCACCGTGTCGCATTCGTAGCGGCGGATTTCTTCGGTCGGGACGGGCTTGCGGCGGCCGGAAGAATCGAATTCGCCGAGCCGCGTTTTCACTACTTCAATGGCTTTGACGCTCGATTGCTCGTCGCCCACGATGCGGTGCGGCGTGGCCAGGAACGTGAACCGGACTCCCTCCGCCTCGGCGGCGTGGATCTCCTCTTTGATCGCGGGCATGTCTTTGCGCTCGCGGCGGTAGATCACGGTGACGTCCGCGCCCTTGCGCAGCGCCGTGCGCGCGGAATCGATAGCCGCATTGCCGCCCCCGATCACCACCACTTTGCGGCCCAGTTGCACCGGCGCGCACTTCGAGATGGCTTCCAGGAAGATCAGCGCGGGCAGTACGCCTTTCAGCTCCGTGCCGGGCAGGTAGACCCACGATTCCTTCCAGGTGCCGATGGAGATGAACACGGCGTTGTAGATGTTGTCGAGTTCGTTGAGCGTGATGTCGCGGCCGATGACGGTGTCGCACACGAACTCCACGCCCATACGCTCGATGAGCTCGATTTCGCGGTCGAGCGCGGATTTCGGGAGCCGGTATTCGGGCAGCGCGTAGCGCAGCATGCCGCCGGGCAGCGGGTTGCTTTCGTAGACCGTGACGTCGTGCCCCAGCAGCGCCAGGTAGAACGCGGCGGTGAGGCCGGTGGGTCCCGCGCCGACCACCGCGACTTTGCGGTCCGTGGACTGCAGCTTCAAGGAGGCAACCCTCTCCACCAGCGGTTCGAAGCGGTCCGAATTGTAGATGGAATCCGCGATAAAGCGGTGCACCTCGCGCATGTTCACCGATTCGTCGATCCCATGCCGGCGGCAGCGGTTGTCGCAGGGGTGCTGGCAGACACGCCCGGTGGAGGACGGCAGCGGATTGTCCATGACCACGGAAAGGAACGCGTCTTCCAGACGCTGCTCCCGGAAAAGCTGCAGGAATCGCGGGATATTCATGTGCAGCGGGCAGCTGTTTTCGCATGGCGAGAGCGCCAGGTCTTCGCAGACTCCCGCGCGGCAGCGGTGGGCGCGGATGTGGTCTTCGAATTCGTGCCGGAAATGCCGCATGGTGGTGAGCACTGGATTGGGCGCGCTCTGGCCCAGGCCGCACAGCGAGGTATCGCGGATCATGCGGCCCAGCTCATCCAGACGATCCAGGTCGTCGCCGCTGGCGTGCCCGTTGGCGAATCCGTTCAAGATGCGCAGGGCCTTATCCAGCCCGACGCGGCAGGGGATGCATTTGCCGCAGGACTCCGCGTGCGTGAACTCGATGAAGTAACGGGCCACGTCCACCATGCAATTGTCTTCGTCCATCACCACCATGCCGCCGGAACCCATAATGGAGCCAAGCTGCGCGAGGGTCTCATAATCCACCGGCGTATCGAACATTTCGAGAGGGATGCAGCCGCCCGAGGGGCCGCCGGTCTGCACGGCTTTGATGTGGCGGCCGTCGACGCCGCCTTCGCCGACGTCGTAGATGAAGGTCTTCAGTGGCGTACCCAGAGGCATTTCGACCAGTCCGGTGTTCGCGATCTTGCCCACAAGCGAGAAGACCTTGGTGCCGGCGCTCTTGGTGCTGCCGGTTTCAGTGAACCAGGCCGGCCCTTTGGCCACGATGGGGGCGATGTTATACCAGGTCTCGACATTGTTGATGTTGGTGGGGCACCCCCACAGGCCCTTCTGTGCGGGAAATGGCGGGCGCGGGCGGGGACGTCCGGCGAAGCCTTCGAGCGAGGCGATCAGGGCCGTCTCCTCCCCGCAAACGAAAGCGCCGGCGCCTTCCACCACGCTGATATCGAAGTTAAAGCCGCGGCCCATGATGTTGTCGCCCAGCAGGCCGTAAACGCGCGCCTGCACGATCGCCCGGCGCAGCCGGTGCACGGCCAGCGGGTATTCCGCGCGCACGTAAACGATACCTTCGGTGGCGCCTGTAACGTATGCGCCGACGATCATGCCTTCGAGCAGGGCGTGCGGATCGCTTTCGATCTCGTTGCGATTCATGTAGGCGCCCGGATCGCCTTCGTCCGCATTGCAGACGATGTACTTCTGTACGGCGTCGGCCTTGCGCAGAAACTCCCACTTGAGACCCGTGAGGAATCCCGCGCCGCCGCGGCCGCGCAGCTTGGAGGCTTTGATCTGCTCGATGACCATTTCGGGCGTGGCGTCGATCAGCACTTTATATAACGATTGGTAGCCGCCTATAGCGATGTACTCTTCGATATCGTCCGGGTTGATCAGCCCGCAATTGCGCAGCACGATCTTCTTCTGTTTCCTGAAAAACGGGATATCGCGCCACAAGGGAATTTCGGGGAAACCCTCGCCGTAGCGCACCTGCGCGGTGAGGTGGTCCCAATCTTCGATCTTGCACAGAGCCAGGTCGGCGGGAATGCGGCCGCCGGCCATTTCATCCAGCAGGCGGTCGACGTCGTGGGCCTCGAAGCGGCGCAGAATTACCAGCGGGTGGCCGGGGAGCCACACGTTCACCAGCGGCTCCTGCGCGCAGAAACCGAAGCAGCCTGCCGGGGCCAGGCGCACGTCGCGCCCGCGCTGCTGAATGGCTTCGGAGAAGGCGTGGAAGACGCCCTCGGCGCCGTTGCCGTTGCCGCACGTGCCCATGCCCACCGCGATGCGCGGGCGGTTAGGCAGCAGCTTGGCGAGGCCGGCTTCCTTCACCGCGCTGAATGAGGAAATGTCTTGTATCCGCATATCACTTCCCGCTTTCGCGCTCCACGGCTTGCACCTCGCGGTGCAAAGCCTGTTCGTTCATGTGGCCGTAGATGGCATGATCCACTTCCACCACCGGCGCCAACGCGCATTGTCCAAAACAGGCGACCGTGCGCAGCGAGAACTTGCGGTCGGGTGTGGTGACCGAGACTTTATCGGCATCGCCGTCGTCGCCGATATCCGCGACGCCCAGTTCCAGTTTCAGGCGCTCCAGCAGGTTGCGCGAGCCGCGCGTGTGGCAGGCGGTCCCGCGGCAGATGCAGATGGTGTGGCCGCCCTGCGGCTCCAGGTTGAACAGGGCATAGAAGGTGGCCACGCTGTAGACCTGCGCTAGCGGAATATCGGTCTTTTCCGCGATGTATTCCAGAATCTCGAGCGGCAGGTACTTGTGCGGATTGTGTTCCTGAACCTTTTCCAGGATGCTGAGCAGCGCCCCGGTACGGTCGTCGCAGGCGGCGATGGCCTGATCCGCGAACTCCCGGTCGCCCAGCGGCGGCTGCGGCTTGGCCAGTTTGGATTTCACGAAACGGTTCCCCCTTTCGTGCGGTCTTTTTACAACATAGTTTAACACCTTTAACTACGCAATTGGTTTTTCCGGCAGCGAAGAAAGGACTGAAAAGCAAAGCGTAGTGACGGTATCCGTAACATGCTGAAATCCTGTAAGATGGAAACGGAGGAATGGCCGAGTGGTTGAAGGCGGCGGTCTTGAAAACCGTTAACGGGGTGACTCGTTCGGGGGTTCGAATCCCTCTTCCTCCGCCAGGATTTAAGTAGATACATCTACCGTAGATGCCGGGCAAGACAGCCGGTGACCGTCACGTCTACGTCGACGGCTACAGTTTCTACATTCCCTTGAGCACCATGAACGAGAAACACTACGAACTGTCCTGGTGCGATCTCAAACCTTGCACCACCACACCCGGGGGGCAGGTCGAAATCATTCGGGGGACGTTCGGCCCACGCAAGCATCGGTTCTACATCGAGCGCGTCGAACTGGACACGCTCGGCAGCGCCCGGTTTCTCGGCGGCCGCGATGGCTGGCTGGGGCACCCGGCGCACAAGCTTCGCGAGCCTTAACCCGTCTTGTCGGCGGCCAAACTACCGCCTCCAACCAGGTCATGAGAGGAACTGCTGCCGGCCGACCGGATGAACACTCTAAACGGCAAAATTCGTTAAAATCTGCGGATGGCTTACAAGATGCAAATTGGCGCCGGACGTGCGGCGTTCGCCAGGCTCGATGGGAGAGGGCGCCTCTTTCCTGCGAGACTGGGGTGCGGCGGTGGCCATCGAGAGCTTCGCGCAGGGAGGGGGGTGAGGTAAGCGAGTCATGAAATCACTTTCTCTACTTTTGCTCTTGTCCGCAAGTGTCGCGGCTTCCGAGCGTTTCGACGTGGTGGTCTATGGCGGGACTGCGGGCGGAGTAATGGCGGCCGTCAACGCCGCCCGCGCCGGAATGAGAGTGGCCCTGCTGGAACCGGGCAGGCACCTGGGTGGCATGGTGTCCGGCGGGCTCAGTGCGACCGACGTCGGCAAGAAAGAAGTGATCGGCGGGTATGCGCTGGAGTTTTATCTCCGCGCAGGCAGGCGGTACGACATGGCGCAATATGGACAGGAGGCCGCGTGGATGATGGAGCCGCACGTGGCCGAGGAGATACTCCGGCAAATGCTGCGCGAGGCTGGTGTTACCGTCATGATGGAGCATCAGCTGCGTGAAAAGGATGGCGTCACAAAGGTCGGCGCCACGATCCGCCAGATCACGATGGCAAGTGGCGATAGTTTCGGTGCCAGTGTCTTCGTGGACAGCTCCTATGAAGGCGACCTGATGGCCCAGTCGGGCGTGTCGTACACCTGGGGGCGGGAGGGAACGAGCCAATACGGGGAGTCCTTGGCCGGGGTGCGCGCGAAGACGGAAGGGCACCAGTTCAAGGTCAATCTGCCACCTTACGATGGCAAGGGGAACCTCCTTCCGGAGATCGATCGCGGGCCCCGGGGTGAAGCGGGAGCGGCGGATCGAAAGGTGCAGGCCTACAATTACCGCTTGTGCTTCAGTAACGATCCGGCCAACCAGACACCGTTCGCGAGGCCGGCAGGCTATGATCCGGAACGGTACGAATTGCTGGCCCGGCTTCTGAAGGCTCGTTTGCAAGCCGAGGGCGCGGCGCCCAAGGTGAGTACGCTGCTGAGCATCATTCGTGTTCCGAACCACAAAGCCGATGTAAACAACAACGGGCCCTTTTCAACGGATTATCTGGGAGCAAGCTGGGCTTACCCGAATGCGAGCTATGAGATGCGAAAACATATCGAGCAAGCACACCGGGATTACACTGCCGGCCTACTCTATTTCCTGGCGAACGACGCGCAGGTGCCGGCCGGGACACGGGACGAAATGAATCAGTGGGGACTCTGCAAGGACGAATTCACCGACAGCGGCAACTGGCCCTTTCAGTTATATGTTCGGGAGGCTCGCCGTATGGTGGGCGAGTTCGTGATGACGCAAAAAGATCTGCAAACGGACCTTACGAAACCGGATGCTATCGGCATGGGCTCGTACAACAGCGACTCGCACAACGTGGACCGGATCGTCGACTCGGACGGCTTTGTGCGGAACGAAGGCAACATGGAAGTGCCCGTGAAGCCTTACCAGATACCGTATCGCATCATGCTGCCGAAGCGCGGCGAAGCGGTCAACCTTCTGGTGCCTGTGGGCTTTTCGGCCAGCCACGTTGCGTATTCATCGGTGCGGATGGAGCCGCAGTACATGATTCTGGGCCAGGCCGCAGGTGAGGCTGCGGCGATGGCGGTGCGGGGGAAGTGTGCCGTGCAAGAGATCGACACGAGCGCACTGCTCGAGACGCTACAGAAGCAGGGTGCGGTCATGCAGTATGTGTCTTCGGCGGTGACGAACCCAAGCCTTTACTTTCGATGATGTGAACCCGTAACACTGTTCACCGCCACCCACGCCAACCGCCCCTACCGAACCGTCGAGTCGCTTTGCGATCCGCGCTGGCAGTGCACGCGGGACATTGGGTGTTCCGCTCCACGGATCCTAACTCAAAGTGATCACCGTCGCAAAAAACAGCAGGCATCGGTGGACGTACGCAGCATACCCTTGAACAGCTCCTCGACAGGTACGAATCGTGGCATCCCTCCATCATCGTCGACACCGGCTGCCGTTTGCACCAGAGCCAAGTCGCCTCGGGGTCCTACGGGTATTCAGGAAAGAGGCGCGAATGAACTTTGCCCCTTGGGATCTAATTCCCGCCAGTTGGCGAAGTGGCGATCCGTACGGCTTGGGCGGACGGCTGGCAGCAAAGTGAAACGTTTGGGGACTGCGAGTCACTATGCAAATGAACGAGGTGACAACATGACATACCTATTTATCCCAGCCGGTCAGGCGTTCCCGGGCGCAGGAATGCTCGGTAAAATCGCAGCGGTCGGAGCGGCCATCCTGATGTCGGGGATACTGCTCCAAGGCGCAGATGCGAGTCGCGGACTTCGTCGGCGATTGAAAAAACGACAACCCTCAGACCCGCGGCGTGACCACGCTGGAGGTGCGGCAGCGGGGCGAAGCGCTGGCCGTGCACGCGTGGGGCGCGTGCTCACCGAAAGATTGCGATTGGGGCGTATCGAAAGGTCTCGCGGAGCACAGGTCAGGCAACATCGAGTGGGACCAGGGCTTTGTGCTGCGCAAGGTGTCGCTCTTCATTGAAGAGGGCCGCCTGCGCATGGTGCTCGATCGCGTCTATAGAGACAAACGGCCGCCACAACACGAGGTCGAATTCTTCCACCACAGGTGATCGAGCGCCTCGAATCGATCAGTGAGGCCGGCTGCCGCGCGTCAATGCGGCCGGGTGCCAGTCTCACTTTAACAAACGTACCGCAATGCAGTCTGGCCGGCGGCCGTGCGTCTACCGGCATTGGGATTGTTCGGCCGTGGATGGCGGTATAAAGCCTGCTAACGCCCTCGGGCCGCACTGCTACCGAATTAACTCAATGTGATCTCAATCG
>DATKFU010000143.1:0-10654 GCA_035511215.1 Bryobacteraceae bacterium
GGGGTGGCCGATGGCACGCGCGACCTTGTCCTGGGCTACGTTTCCCACGAAATCCGCGGCGACACATTGGAGATCCACACCAAGGACATCCGCTATGCGCTCGCCGTCGACCTGCTCTACCGCGTCTACCCGAGTTCGGGCATCGTAGAGAAGCGCTCCATCGTCCGCAACCAGACCGGCCAGCCGGTGGTCGTGGAGAGCGCGCAATCGGGCGTATGGTACGTGCCCGCGGGCGAGGGTTACCGGCTGAGCTATCTGACCGGGCGCTGGGCGGGCGAAACGCAGCTCCGGCGCGAGCCGGTCGAGCCCGGCAAGAAGGTGCTCGAAAGCCGTCGCGGCAATACCAGCCATTTTCTGAATCCATGGTTTGCGCTCGACTATCAGGGCGCCGCGGATGAAGAGCACGGGCGCGTCTGGTTCGGCGCCATCGGCTGGAGCGGCAACTGGAAACTGGTTGTGGAGGAGACGCCCGCCCAGCAGGTGCGGGTCACCGGCGGCTTCAACGATTTCGATTTCGGCTACCGGCTGAAGCCTGGCGAGAGCCTGGAAACGCCGGCCTTCTACGGCGGCTTTACCGACCAGGGTTTCGGCGAAAGCTCGCGCATCATGCACGCCTTCGAGCGCGCGGAGATCCTGCCCGACCGCGCCGCGCCGCACACTCGCCCCGTGCTCTACAACTCCTGGGAAGCCACCACCTTCGATGTGAACGAAGCCGGCCAGAAGCAGCTTGCCGATAAGGCCGCCAAGATCGGCGTGGAGCTATTCGTAATGGACGACGGCTGGTTCGGCCAGCGCAACGACGATCATGCCGGCTTGGGCGATTGGACCGTCAACCCGCAGAAGTTCCCTAACGGCCTGAAAGGGCTGATCGGCTACGTCAACGGATTGGGAATGAAATTCGGCTTGTGGGTCGAGCCGGAGATGGTGAATCCCAATAGCGAACTGTACCGCGCGCATCCCGACTGGGCGATGCATTTCAACGATCGGCCGCGCTCGGAGGCCCGCAATCAGCTCATCCTGAACATGGCGCGCGACGATGTGCGCGATCACATCTTCACGGTGCTCGACAAGCTGGTATCGGAGAATCATATCGAATTCCTGAAGTGGGATATGAACCGCCACTTCGGAGAGCCGGGCTGGCCGGAAGTGGCCGTCGCGGAGCAGAAGCAGATCTGGGTGAAGTACGTGGACAACGTGTACAACATCATCGACCGCTTGCGCGCCGGGCATCCCGGTCTCGAAATCGAATCGTGTTCGGGAGGCGGCGGCCGCGTGGATCTGGGCATCCTAAAGCGGGTGGACGAGGTCTGGACCTCGGACAACACGGAAGCCTTCGACCGGCTCCGCATACAGGAGGGATTCACCAACGCCTACGCGCCCAAGGTGATGATGGCATGGGTCACCGACGTTCCCAATCTCAACGGCCGCAGCACCCCGCTGAAGTACCGTTTTCTGGTGGCGATGCAGGGATCGCTGGGCATCGGGTCGAACCTGAACCACTGGACGGACGCGGACTTCGCGCTGGCCGCGCGCATGGTGGGAATCGACAAGGAGATTCGAGCCACGGTCCAGCAGGGCGATCTCTACCGGCTCTTCTCGCCGCGGGAAGGCGAGTTCACCGCCAACCAGTACGTGGCGCAGGATGGCAAGCAGGCCGTGCTGTTCGCGTTTCTGCACTCGCAGCAGTATCTGCACCCCATGCCGCTGGTGTATCTGCGCGGGTTGGACGAGCGCGCAGTGTATCGCGTCAGGACCATCGACGACAAACTGGCCGGCAAGTTCGAAACCGCCAGCGGCTCGTACCTGATGAACCACGGGATCGAACTCCGGCTAACGGGAGATTTCGACAGCACGATGTTGACGCTGGAACGCGTGCCGTGACATATACTGGCAAATGCGGAGTCCTGACATGCGAATACGGAGACAGATCCTGATCGGATTTTGCGGCGGCGCGCTGACGTGGCTGACTGGGTGCGGCGGTTCCCCGCACACCTCGACCGAGAAATATTGGCTGGTGGCGACCAATATCAAGATCCCTTACTGGCAAAGCGCCAATGCGGGGCTGGTACGCGCGGCCCAACAGATTGGCGTGAAGGCCGAGATGGTGGGACCGGATACGTTCGATCCGAAAGCGGAACACGATGCCTTCGAGCGGGTGCTGGCCGACAAGATCAAGCCGTCGGGCATCATGGTTTCGGTTGCCGATCCCGCGGTGATGCAACCGGATATCGATGCGGCCATTGGGCAGGGCATCCCGGTAATCACGGTGGATTCCGACGCTCCGGCGAGCAAGCGGCTCACTTTCGTAGGGACCGACAACTACCGAGCGGGTCTGATGGGTGCGCAACTGGCCGTAAAGCAGTTGCAGGGCAAGGGCAGCGTGATGGTCTTCACCATGCCGGAGCAGGCCAACCTGAAAGACCGGCTTCGCGGCTACCACGACGGTTTTGAAGGGCACCCCGGGATCAAGATCGTGGAGACGGTGGATATCAAAGGCGACCCGCGCATCGCGTTCGACCGCACGCAGGATCTGGTCGACAAGAAAGGCATAGACAAGATCGACGGCTTCATCTGCCTGGAGGCCATCGCTTGCCCGGAGGTGGCCGACGTGCTCGACCGGAACAAGGTCGGCGGTAAAGTGGTCGTAGCGATGGACACCGACCAGCGCACGCTGGACGCGATCAAGAGCAACCGCATTGCCGGCACTATCGCGCAGAAGCCTTTCACCATGGGGTTTGTGGGCGTGCCGGCGCTGGATACACTGCACCACTATCCGCCGAATCCGCTGGACAAGTTGTGGGCCCAGGACCCGCTATCGCCAGTGGCGACGTTTATTGGCACCGGCGAGCTGCTGGTGGACAAGAGCAACGTGGATAACTTCGTCACTGTGACGTCGCAGAAGTAGGCGGCGAGCGCCACACACCCCGGCGCCCGATTTCAGACCAACAGCCCGGTGACGGCCACGATCAGGCCCGCGATGCCGGCGATGATGCCGACCACTGGAAATAGCATCTTACGCGAGATGAAATAGAGCGAACTCAGCACCAGCGCGATTTCCAGCAGACCTTCGCCGAGGTCGTAATGCAGCGCGCGGCGCTCGGCGGTTTCCGACGCTTCCTTCTGCCCAGCCGCCTTCTCCTGCAGCGCCTTGGACTGCTCGGTGTACTTCTGCTTCTCTTTGGCGAATTGCGCCAGTGTTTCTTTCGCGCCGGGATTGCCCGGCCCCAGGACTCCGATCAGCCGCTCACCGACTTCCAGATTATGAAACTTGAGACGGCTGGCCTGGTAATATTGCCACTGGTCGTTGGAGTCCGTCTTCTTGATGATGGCCTCGGTGTGCGTGCGATGCGAAAGGATAGTCACCACCGCCAGGAAAACTGCCAGCAGCGCAGCCATGACTCCCACGCGCTGGCCCATGGGGTCGTGCTCGTGTCCTTCTTCGTGATGGATTTCAAGTTCGGCCATATCGGAATATTAGCTCAGACAGACTGGGAAGCCTGTCCTACCCCTTCCGCCATCAGTTCGCCCTTTTCGAGATGCCGCACCCTGGTGGCGAAGCGCGCGGCGTGCGGATCGTGCGTCACCATCACTACTGTCTTGCCGTACTCCTTATTCAATTTGGAAAGAATCGTAAGCACGTCGTCGGCGGAAGCCGCATCCAGGTTGCCGGTAGGCTCATCCGCCAGGATCAGGGCGGGGTCGGTGACAATCGCGCGCGCGATGGCCACGCGCTGTTCCTGGCCGCCGGAAAGCTGCCGCGGATAGTGGCCCATGCGGTCGCCCAGGCCCACCAGCTTCAACGCCGTGGCGGCATGCTCCAGACGCTCCTGCTTCTTCAGGTGGGTCAGCTTCAGCGGCAGCTCCACATTTTCGAGCGCGGTAAGCACCGGGATCAGGTTGAACTGCTGAAAGATGAAGCCTACGTGCTCGTTACGCCAGTGGGCGATCTCGCGATCGCTCAGCTCGCGCAGATTGTGGCCCAACACGCGGATCTCCCCGCCGGTGGCTTTATCCATGGCGGCGATCAGGTGCAGCAGCGTGGACTTGCCCGAGCCGGAAGGTCCCATCAGCGCCACGAACTCGCCCTTGGCGATCGCGATGTTGATGTTCTTGAGCGCTACGACATGGAACTCGTCGCGGACGAATTCCTTGGTCAGGTTACGCGTTTCGATAATGGTTTCGCTCATGTGGATTATACTTTTTGGCGGACCCGGTCGCCGTCTTTCAGCGCGGCGGGCGGGTTGACGATCAGGTCTTCGCCGCCGATCAGTCCTTGTTCAATGCGCACGCCCTGGCTATTGGTGGGGCCCGGCTTGATGGGGCGGGTCACGGCGCGGCCGTCCAACACCACGAACACCTTGTTATCGCGGATGGCGGACGCCGGCACGATGACAACCGGCTGCGACGGCGTAGCCGCCGCATTCTTCTCATCGGATAGAAATGCCACGCTGGCGTTCATTTCGGGACGCAGGTGATCGTCCGGATGGGCGACCTTCACCTTCACTTGTACGGTGGCCTTCTGGCGGTTGGCCTCGGGGGAGAACTCGCGGATGAAACCATCGTACTTGCGGTCGGGGAATGCATCGGTGGTGACGATGCCCTTCTGCGCCATGTGCAGTTTGGCGAAATCGTTCTGGCTGATATCCAATTCGACTTCCAGATCGTCGAGGTCGGCCAGAGAGACCACGTAGCCTTTCGCGCCGCGATCGCCGACGAAGCTGGTGGTCACGAATTCGCCGATCTCGACGGCGCGCTCCAGAATGGTGCCGGTAACCGGAGAGCGGATGATGGTGTTGGCGAGATTGGTTTCGGCGTAGGCCACCGCGCCGCGGGCCTGCTCCACCTGGCCGCGCATGGCATCGATTTCCTCCTGGCGCGGGCCGATCTTCACAAGGTCGTAGGCCTTCTGCAGCGAATTCACCTTGGCCACGGCGGAATCGTAGCGGGCCTGGGCGTCATCGAGATTCTGTTGCGACATGACTGCCTGCGATACCAGCTTGCGGGTGCGCTCCAGGCTGACGCGGGCGTTTTCCAGGTCGGCCTTGGCAGAGTTCAGATTGGCCATCGCCTGGGCGATTTCTTCCGGCCGGGAGCCGTGCTGCAACTCGTCCAGATGGGCTTGCAGGTTGGCCAAGTTGCCCTTGGCCTGATCGAGCTGCGCGCGATATTCATCGTCTTCCAGACGCACCAGCACCTGGCCCTGCGTTACCTTGTCGGCCTTGTCGACTCCGATCCATTTGACCTTGCCGATGACTTTGGCGGCCAACTCGATCTTGTGCGCGGCCACGATGTAGCCGGTGGCGTTGAGCACGACGCCCTGCTCGGCATGTCCGGTGCTGAGAGCCTTAACCCGCTGGACATCAACTTCGGTGGATGCGTTGAGGCGGCTGTAGGCGAAGCGGCCCGCACCCAGGAGCAGGAAGAGGGTGACGCCGGCGATAATCCAGCGCGTGGCCCACTTGGATGGCTCGGCGGAGCGCTTCTTGCCGCGGTCAATTTGGAGAGACTTCAGTTCTGCATCCATATGAAACCATCGGGCGGCCTACGAGGCCGCCGCAGGCTGTGAGCCTGCCCCACTACACTTCCCTCAGCGCGACCAGGATTTCTTTGTTTGCGGCCATACGCGCCGGGAACAATCCGCCAACCGCTCCCAATACGGACGCGAACACGATTCCGGCTAGCATGATCAGCGGCGTCACGCGGAATGCGAAAGCCAGCTCGCTAAACGTAGTGCTGCCGATACCCGTAGTCACGCCGTTCAAAGGGAACACCAGCAGGCATCCCAGAATTCCGCCCAGGCCCGCCAGCAGCACGGATTCCACGAAAAAGCTAAACAGAATGCTGCCGCGCGAGAATCCCAGCACGCGCAACGTGCCGATCTCCCGCGAGCGCCGGGCGACCGCGGCGTACATGGTATTCATGGCCGCGAAGCTGCTGCCGATGGCCATCACGATCGATACGAAGATTCCCAGGTATTCGATTGGCGCGGCGGAAACGGTTTGCAGGGCATAGTATTCCTTTTCGGAAACGGCATTCATGTTCAGCCGTTGGTCGTCGTTGATGCTCTTCAACAACGCGGCGGCCGTGACCGCATCGGGGGCTCGAACCAGGGCCGAACTGAGCACCTCGGTGCGATCCAGATCGGTGCTCACCTGGTTGAGATCGCCGAAGATTTCGCTATTCTGGGCGCTTTGGCCGGCATCCATGATCCCGACCACTTCCCAATCGCCGCGGCCGAACGTGATGCGCTTGCCGAGCCTCGCGCCCGGGTAACGCTGGGCGGTGGATTTGCCGACCACCAGTTCGCGCTTGCCGGCGTCGAACCAACGGCCGCTCGAGAGCTTCAGTCCCTTGCGCATTTCCAAGCCAATAGGCAAAAGACCGCGCACCGTGACATTCGAACCCTCGGGCGCGTCCACGCTGGCCAGATTGATCACGGTCACGATTTCAAGCGACGCCATGGGATCGCCGTTCGGCGTGCGCGCGATGCCGGCCTTGAACTTCAGATCCTGGAACTGTTCGCGGGTGAAATTGGAGACCAGCTCTGTCTCGGAGCCCTTGCGCATCACAATAATTTGCAGCGGATCGCCGCTCGAGGAAAGCGTCGAGCGCAGCCCAGTCAGCAGCGCCATCATCGCCAGCAGCACGGCCACGGTGAGCGCGATGCCCAGCGCGGTCATCAGTGTGGTGGTCTTGCGAACCACCAGATTGCGAAGGTTATAACTGAGGGGGATAGCCATGGGCGTGTCTCAATCGGTCGAGCGCAGGGCCTCCACGATATTGGTGCGGGAGGCGTTCCAGGCGGGGATGAAAGAACTGAGGAGGCCGATGCCCAGGGCCACCAGGATACACACTGTCGCAACGCTGGGGTCGAACGGCTGGATGGGCGGGAGGAACATGCCGGCGGGGCTGTTCTTGACGCCGCCGGTCAACAAAGTCGAGAGCAGGAATCCGATGACGCCGCCCGCCACGGAGATGGCGCACGCTTCGCCCAGAATAATGAACAGGATGTTTCCGCCTGTGAAACCCAGGGTCTTCAGCACGCCCACTTCGCGCACGCGCTCGCGCACCGACATGGCCATGGTGTTGCCGGAAACCAGCAGGATAGTGAACATCACCGCGGCGCAGATACTCGCCAGAAACAACTTCACGTTGCCCAGCATGCCGACGAAGCTGAGCAGGAAGGCCTGCTCGGTCTCCGTGCGCGTCTGCACCGGAGCATTGTGGAACCCGTCGTCGATAGTCGCGGCCACGCGGGGGACCACACCCGTGTTGTCGCAAAGGATGTCGAAAGTGCCCACCTCGCCCTTGCGGCTCTCGGGCAAGCCTTCCCGCACGTAAGCCCAATCGAAGTAGAGCATTTCGCTTTGGCGGGGGCTGTCGAAGATGCCGCGGACCGTGAGCTCGAGGTTGCCGGGATAGATGTCGCCGACCAGTGTAATACGATCGCCCACGTGGAAGTTGAATTTCTTGGCGAGATCGCGGCCGATCACGCAGCCGGTGCGATCCCGAATAAAAGCCTGCTTCTGATCCTCGGGGATTTTCAGTTCGCTAAAGATCGTAAACAGCTTGTCCGGCTGGACACCGAAACGGGCGAAGAAGTTCTTGGGATCGCGAGCATCCTTATATACGCCGCCGAACCACTGGGAATACATGATTTCCTTCACGCCACGCACCTGGCGGATGCGCTCCCGGTAAAACAGCGGAATGGGAACGGTTAGCGATACGCGGTTGCGGGTAACCACGCGAAGGGCCTGGTCGGGCGTGGCGTCGCTCAGGTACAGGGCATGATATACGGCAATGAGCACGCCCAGCAGGCACATGGAAACCCCGATGCTGACGATGGTGAGCGTCGTGCGGCGGCGGTTGCGCCAGCAGTTCTTGACGATCAGAGGGAGGTATCGGAACATACGGGTCTTCCTATTTTAAGCTAATAGGGGCATGCATGACATCTTCATGTTTGAGGCGCTGGCGCTGGCGCGCGAGGCGGAGGCGGCGGACGAGGTGCCGGTGGGAGCGGTGGTGGTGTGGGATGGCGAGATTGTGGGGCGCGGACGCAACTCGGCCGCAGGGCTGCACGATCCGACGGCGCACGCCGAGATACTGGCGTTGCGCGCAGCCGCGGCGGCCATCGGGAATTACCGGCTGGAGCGGGCCACGGTCTACGCGACACTGGAGCCTTGCGCGATGTGTGCGGGCGCGCTGGTGGCGGCGCGCGCGGAGCGGCTGGTCTTCGGCGCGCGCGATCTGCGCTTCGGCGGCGTGCGCAGCAAGTTCCGGATTGCGGATTCCGAGCTGCTGAATCATCGCGTGGAAATCGTGGAAGGCGTGCTCGCCGTGGAGTGTGTGGAGTTGCTGAAGCGGTTCTTCGAACGTCGGCGTGCGTGAATTCCGGCGGTTTCGCCACCTCAGGCCGCAGGCCACCGGTTCTTGGCGCGCAGGATCTCTTCGGCGCGCTGGGCGGTTTCCTGCACCAGGAATCCCATCTTGGGATGAGTAGGTTCCAGATCGGGGTGCACGCCGGCTTCTTCCAGGGCTTCGCTGGTGGTGGGGCCGATGGAAGCGACCACCATAGCGCGCAAGTTCTCGAGCACGGCGGCTTCGATGCCAGCCTCGGCGGCGATGCGCAGCAGGTGCTCGATTTGGATGGAGGTGGTGAACAGCGCCACATGCAATTCACCGGCGGCTAGACGGCGGGCGGCGGTGCGGAGCGGTGCGATGTCTTCGGGCAGATCCCACTGGTAGACGCGCACGGTAGTCACTTGGGCGCCGCGTTGGCGCAGAGCATCCAACAATTCGGGATTGGGGCGTCCGTATTCCTGCACGGCGATGCGCCGCTCGGGACGATCGCGAATGGCGGCGAGCAACTCGCGCCAGGTATTGGGCTCGGGCACGGCAACGGTGACCGGCACGTCGAGCCCGCGCAGTACGGCGGCGGGCTTCGGACCGCGGGCTACTACGGTGATGCGGCGCAAAGCTTCGGCAAAGCGTTCCGGCGGATAGCGCGTGGAGAGCGCCTGGTGCAGCAGCCGCGTGCCCACACCGGTTAGTAGAACGATCATGTCGAACTCGCCGGCGAAGAGGCGCTCGGCGAATTGGAAGGGGGCCTCGTTGCGCTCGAGAGGCGCTTCGCGCATGGAAGGGGCCAGCACGGGCGCGCCGCCCTGCTTGCGAATCAGCTCGGCAATCTCGGCGGAGCGGCGGCTCTCTAGAGACAGGACTTGCATTCCGGCGAATGACATGGCGGTTCGTTCATTCTATAAGACGGAAGCCTTGGTTGGGTGGGCCAGTTCCACGTCCGGATCCACCACCAGCCAAGCCAAAGATCCAACTGCGCACAGGGCGGCGGCCACCAGGAATGACGCCGTCCAACTGAATTGGTGGGCGATCAGCGGGGTTAGCGAAGCGGTGACGATGCCGCCGATCTGGCCGCCCATGTTCATCACCCCTGACACCGAGCCGGCCGATGCGCCGGCCATGTCGGCAGTAACGGACCAGAAGGAGCTTTGCGAGAGATACAAGGCGCCTGCGCCGCCCGCCAACACGACGCTGGCAAGACGGGCACTCTCCACCTGCGTTCCCGAGGCGATGAAGACGGCCGCCAGCGCGATGCCCGCCACGGCGACCCCACAGCGGCCGATACGATTGCCGTAGCGCCGCGTGAGGATATCGCTGATGCGGCCGCCCACCGTGGAGCCCACCGCCATAGCGATGAAGGGAAGCGAGGCATAGTAGGAGCTGGATTTGAGATCGAGGCCGCGCACCTTGCTGAGATAGATAAAAAACCAGGCAAAGAAAATCCAGGCGGCGTAGCCGTAAGTGAAATAGCTGAACGCGATGGCCAGCACGTCCTTGCTGCCGAAGATGGTGCGCCAGGGCAGCGGCTTGCCGATTTCGAGTTCGGCGGGCGGCTCGGGCAATCCTTGCTCGATCAGCGCGGTCTCTTGCGGTGTGACCCAGGGGTGGTCCTCGGGCCTGTCGCGCGCGAGCCAATACCAGACGGCGCCAGCCGCCAGGCCGATAACCGCGCTGATCCAGAACGACGCCCGCCAGCCGTAACGCAAGACGATGTAGGTCACCAGCGGCGGCGTGATGCCTGAGCCCGCGCCCACGCCGGCAAAGATGACACCATTCGCCAGGCCGCGCTCCCGGGAAGGAATCCAGTTGGCGACTAGCCGGTTGGACGCTGGGAAAAGCACGGCTTCGCCTGCGCCCAGTGAGAAGCGCACCGCGAGAAGGACCAGGAAGAGGCTGGCCATGCCCGCGGAGAGCATGGCGGTGAGGGCGGTGAAGACGCCCCACCAAAGGGTGCCGAGCGTGAGGATGAGGCGGGGTCCGAAGCGGTCGGCGAGGCGGCCGGCGGGCGCCTGAAACAGCGCGTATCCCAACAGGAAGGCGCTGAATACATTGCCGAGCTGGAGATCGTCGATATGAAACTCCTGCTGGATGAAGCGGCCGGCGATGGAGAGGTTGACGCGGTCGAGGAAGGAGATGGCGCTGATGGTGAACACCCAGAAGATGAGGAGCCAGCGGATGGGCATAGGAACCTACAATGATACCCGGCGGCGGGCGGGGCAAACGCCGCCCGCGAAAAGCGCTTGACAGGCGCGGCCGTCGATGCTATTTTTAGAGCATGCTGCTGCTTTTGCAGCAT
>DATKFU010000144.1:0-6201 GCA_035511215.1 Bryobacteraceae bacterium
ACGGCTCGGCGCAGCCAAAGGAGGGCGCTCTCAGAGGCGCTACAACGCGTTGCCAGGGCGCAGTTGAAGGTTAGTGTACCCCTGAAATCCGCGGTAGAGCTCGTTTTCAGCCGGGACTGACTACTGCCACGGGCTGCTAGACCGAATGCCGGACCCATCGACGGTGCGTCGATGGGCCGGGCAACTGTTTTGCCGCGGGTTTTTCCTGGTGAGCAAGTTGTGGCAGGGGACAGGATGGAACATTTTCGGCCCACCCACCATCCTTGCCTGGGATTGGAGCGCGATCCGCCGTATTCTGCTGTTGGAGGCGCACAGTCCGTGAGCCGCAAGGAACTAGACGAACTCAAACAGAAGATCCCCTTACGGGACTACCTGGAAGCACACCATTGGCGCCCGGTGCGGCGACTCAGCCGCGGTCGATGGATGGGGTTGTGCCCGCTGCACGACGATCACCAGCCCAGCTTCCTGATGGATCCCGGCAAGAACTTGTTCTACTGCTACGGCTGTGGCCGCGGCGGCGATGTGATCCGCTTTGCCGAATCTTACCACCAAGTGCGGTTCCCGCGAGCCCTGGCATTGCTGCACCAATGGCGTGGCGGGGCGCCGTTACTACACGAAGCCGCGAGTTCTACCGCATGCAGCTACACCGCCACGGCGAGGCAGTTGCCTATCTGCGGCAGCGCGGGCTGCGCTCGCCTGAATTGATCGAGCACATGCAGATTGGTTACGCACCTGGCGGCTGCCTGCGCGGTTGGCTGGCACGGTTGGGCTACCCGATCCAGGCTCTGCGTGAGGCCGGTTTGGTATCCGCCGTAGGATACGACACCTACGTGCATCGCATCGTCTTTCCGCTGGAAGGCAATCTCTATGGCCGCAGTCTCTCGCCGTCGACGCCGCCTCACCGGTTTTTGCCGGGGGCCAAGGGCGGACTGTATTTATGGGAGCAAGTCCGCCTATGCCCGGAAGTGATTCTCGTCGAAGGTCTGTTCGACTATGCCGTGTTGTGGCAGGCAGGTTTTCGCAAGGTCACCTGCGCGCTGGGAAACCGTCTCAATGCACACCAGTTTCGGCAACTGTGCGACGGCCGCGCGCGAACCGTTTATGTCACCTTTGATGCCGATAGCAACGGCAGCGGCCAGCAGGCGGCGCACTGGCTGGCAGGCCGGCTCCGGGAAGAAGGCTTAAACGCTTGCCGGGTGTCCTTACCCGATGGACACGACCCAAATAGCTTCTTCATCCAAGGCGACGATGCCCAGCAGTTCCAACGCCTGTTGGAGGAGGCGCGCCCATGACCTTCCAGGTGGTCCATTCCCAGGCTGCCGGCAATGCGCGCAGCCCATTTCGCATCGTCGAGCAGCCCATGGGCCGTGAAGTGGAATGGGTCAATCGTTTTCTGGATCGCGAATACGTACGCTGCCTCGCGCCAGCCACGCTGCGCGGGTATGCCATGGACCTGCTGCACTTCCTTCGCTGGTGGGCCGGCGTAAATCAAACCGATGCTGTCTCTGAGAGCGCACTCGCATCGGCGCTGCCGGACTACGTGCGATTCCAGGCAGGCCAACAACCCCGCCCCGCGCCTGCAACCATCAACCGTCGCGTGATCGTTGTCGGGTGTGCTCTGCGCCATGAGTTTCCCGATGCGGCCTGCACCACAGATCCGGGCTTTTCCCATTTCTACTGGTTGCGTTCGTCGTTGGGCTGCGGCCGTTTCCGGCCGGCACGAAGCCGGTACCGCGTAAAAGAGCCGAAACGCATTCCTACGCCCCTATCGGTAGATCAGGTCGCGCGATTCTGGTCGGGCTTCCGCACCGCGCGTGATCTGGCCATCGTGGGGCTAATGCTGTTACAGGGACTCCGCTCCAAAGAAGTCATCGCATTGGACTGCGAGGATGTCCAACTGGCGGAGTCCCAGATCTGTGTGCGCGGCAAGGGCAACAAGATCCGTATGCTGACCTTGGCTTCCGAAGCCACTCACTTACTGGATCACTACCTGCGGCTGGAACGACCCGCCGCCTGTGGCCCGGCGCCGTTCGTATCGCTGAAGGGCCGTGCCCGCGGCACCCGTATCACTCCTGCGGGATTGCGCTCTCTGTTTCGTTATCACCGCCGCACCAGTGCAGTCTTGGGTGCCCATCCACACCTGCGCAGGCCAGCCGCCCTCTATCTTTCAGCACCTCAAAGATCACGCGCCAACGCTGCGCGCCGAGGGCGATGCGAATCGCCAACTCACGGCTGCGCTGTCGCGCGGCGTCGCTTAAAGCGCCAAACAGGCCGAGAACGCTGAGCGCTAGCTTAGCTACGGCGCCCCGCCGGCGGGAGCCATGAACGCCTATCTCGGCAACGGCAACGGGACCTTCACGCTGGCCGGTTCCACGCCGCTCTCCTACGTGGGATTTGTGGCGGTGGCGGATTTCAACCGCGACGGCAAGCTGGACTTCGCCACCTCCGGCAACCAGATGGCCCTGGGCAACGGCGACGGCACGTTCCAAATGCCTGTAGCTCTGGTACCGAACCGGCCGGTAACTGGATTCAACAACATCGCCACCGGCGACATCAACGGCGACGGTTGGCCGGACCTGGTGCTGACCAGCGGCGAAGAAGAGTACGCCACCATCTGGGTTCTGCTGAACAACCAGCACGGGGGCTTTACCGTTAACACTATCCTGACTTGCCAGAAGAGCTTCTCGACTCCCTGCGACCCGTCTGAAGTCATCCTCGCCGATTTGAACGGCGATGGGAACCTGGATCTGGTCGTCGGCCAGACCGGAATCGGGGGGATGGTGGTTTACCTGGGTGACGGCAAGGGAGGATTCACGCAGGGCCAGGTCTTCAGCGATACGCTCGATGCTCCTGGCACGATCATGGTGGCGGACGTGAACGGAGACGGCATTCCGGACTTGGGCCTGATGGAAGCGGGCACGCTGGGAATCTATCTCGGCAAGGGAAACGGCACGTTCTACGCACCGTTCTACATAGGCGCGGGACCGCTTCCCGGCGATATCCTGACCGCCAATCTGCACGGCCAGTCACCCACCGCGGGCCTGCCGGACTTGGTTGCGCCGGACAACACAGGCGGCGTCATGGTCCTGATCAACACCACCAAATAAAGCTATGCCATACCTTGTTAACGGGGACCCTGTCCCCGAGCAATGAATCAAGGAGGAAGAGGATCGCATCGCCCGCGACCTGCGCTTCCAAGCCATCACCGACAAAGCAGAGCGCGCGCGCCAAGTCAAAATTGCCGCGCAACACTCGGCCATCCGTATGTTGGTCGAGCAGGCCGCGGCCGATGATCCCCGGCCCATCGATCCCCAGGCCGTCGCGCAGGAGGTGCAGCGCCAGAGGGAGGCAGCCAACTGCAGCGCCGCGTATGATGACAGCCTGCTGCGGCAATGGGTCGAGCGGCAGTTCCGCCTGCAACGTACGCATACGGAGATGGTCTCCGGCGCGGCCCAACCGACGGCGCGCGAGGTGGAAGTCTCTTATGAGGCGCACCGCGTCAACTTCCAGTGCCCGGAGTCGTTTCGCGCCGCGCATATCGTGAAGCATATCAACGGCGGCAACAGCGCGGAGAAGCGCGCGCGGGCGTCCAGGCGGCCATGGCCGAACTGGAAAGCGGCCAGCCGTTTGCTGAAGTGGCCGAGCGCCATTCCGACTGCAAGGGCAACGGCGGCGATCTCGGGCTGTTCCCCGCCGGACAAATGGTCCCGGAGTTTGAAGACGCGAGTCGTGCGCTCGAACCCGGCCAGCGCACCGGTATCTTTACCACTCCCTTCGGCTTCCACGTCGCCGAGCTGCGTGCCAAGGTGCCGCTCGGCCCCGCGGCTTTTGAGGAAGTGCAAGCCGATATCGAACGCGTCCTGGCCATGCAGAACACGCACCAGGCTTATCAACGCGCGGCAGCGGAGCTGCGCTCCCACGCCGAGATCCGCTGGGAGGCGGCCGCTCAAACCACTGCTGCCTGAGATGCCGCTCCGCCTTCCGGACCCCTGTTGAGGACCCACCAGGCAGCGCCTCACGCAGTGGGCCGCTTCGATCCAGTCTGCACAGCCCGTCCGCGCGTCACCACCGGATCGCTCGCCGGCATGCTCCGCCTCGACCTTTCCGCTTCTATACGGGCAGCGAATTGCCGCAAGCCTTCCCGCCGATGGCGAAGGTCCGGTGCGGCAAGTTACGCGGGCGCTTTCCATATGTTCGAAGTTCGCCGGTCACCCATGGGCAGTTTTGCGGAATTCATCGCGAGGCAGCGTACTGCACCGAGGGTGAGCGCTTTGGCTGGTCGTTCGTGCTCCGGAATCACGTGCCCGAACCGGAGCGGTTGCACTTGAGGAAACCGCTTTAGCCCAGACAGCAAGTCCAACCGCGCGAACCGGGCGGGTTTTGGCGCAGTTCCTGGCACAGTCGGCCGGGATGGATTTTGAGTTGTTTCCTCCGATTCACGGTCCGAGGATGACCGCCTGATCGCGGATTTTCTCGAATGGGTTGACGCCACCGATCACGCAGCGATTCGCAATAAGATCATCGCTCATCGCAGGCCGCCACAGATCGTGGAGAGGCCCGCGGCCCCTGGGGCCGGGACTTGCGACATCGGCCTCAAGCTGAAATCCGTGGCGTCAAGACAGTTCCCCAGGTTTCTAGGCTGGCGCCTCGTACCCGACGCCAAACTGGTCAGCCACCACGGAGAAACGTGGGTCGGCCGTCCACAACTGCAAGCTCCCCACAATAGCGGACGCCAGGAGGTGAATGTCGATCCAGCCCACGCCGCGGCCATGCAAGTCGCGATCGCGGACGAATGTCACGACGTCACGGTGAGGAACCATGGCCGCTTGATGCATCCGCTCGTAGGCAGCCAGGAGCTTCCTGCGGCCCCCTCGGTCGCCAATGAGGAGTTCTCCACATACCAACTCGTGCCCCGCCACTTCATCGAGTCCGAGCAGTCTGTCCAACTCAGCCGCGTACGGCGACCGGCCGGCAAGGAAGCGAATCCACACAGAAGTATCCACCAAGACCATTCAGGCAACCCTTCGTTTGGGCGACGGCCTTTCACGACGCCTGGGCACGTCGCGTGCGAGAGGCTCCGTACCACGCAGAGCCCGAAGTCGTTCGTAAGCCGCTTGGCGTACCAGGGCTTCAAGCCCCAAACGTAAGGTCGCCGTATCCGTGCTTGCCCCGCAAGCCGCCTTCGCCTCTTTGAAGAGTTTGTCATCGACGTTGAACGTTTTCTTCATAAATTTAATTCTGCCATAAAAGTATGGCTCCATGGACCATACCGAGGGCACCGCAAGGTATCGCGGAAAACGCCAAACATCAGAAGCCTGCAGCTGCAGATCGGTTTGCCGATTGCCGGTTGCGGCGAAGGCCCGGCCAGGCCGGACTTCGTTGCACACGCCTGCTGTTTCGCCTGGCGACCTGCTCCGCTCTCGCACTCTGCAACTGTATCAGGGACGGTCTTCGAAATCACCGCCGGAGGTAATCTGACGACCTTCTACAGCTTCACCGGGAGTGATGATGCAAACACGCCCTCCGGTGGGCTGGTGCAGGGGCACCGACGAGAACTTTTACGGGACGATCGTTTTTGGGGGCAGCCAGGAGTACGGCGCGATCTATCAGATCACGCCGGGTGGCAGTGGTGGGCGCAAGCGCCGTTAGGTTCATATCAAAAGGCTCGTTGGCGCATTAATTGACGTACGTCTTACCTACCCTTTCCTCTTCACTAAATATCGTCCACTGACTCCGCCAATCCACGCGGCCAAGCTGGGTTAAGTTTTCGGCGCCCGGTGGTCGGGTAACGTCGGAGAGCATCGGCTTTCCACCGCGCGACCACAAAGCAAAGAGATTCGTTCCCCTCCGTGCCAACATGGATGAGACAGATCTCCTGGTCGTAATTACTGAGCAGGGCGAGAATAGGAATCCATGTGAAGAACAACGGAATATCTTCGGTCACTCCAGCTTCCCCGTCGCCTCCGAGCTGCCCGCCCCGCCACGACCGGACCCGGAGGTCGTCGCCAATGCCAAGCGCCGGATCTTCACCGCCGAATACAAACTCGGCATCCTGGCGGAGGCCGATGCCGCCACCGCTCAACCCGGCGCCATCGGCGCCCTACTGCGCCGCGAAGGCCTGTACTCCTCGCACTTGGCCACCTGGCGTCGCGAGCGGCGGACCGGCATTCTCAAGGGACTAACCCCGCACAAGCGCGGCCC
>DATKFU010000145.1:0-10972 GCA_035511215.1 Bryobacteraceae bacterium
GGCGGGAAACACATCGCCAGACGATTCCGCTGACGGACACCAAGGCATTCGACCAACGCGAGTTTACCTGGCAGGTGCATGCGCCGGAGTGGAAGTGGGCGCGTTTGTCGTTATGGGACGTTGCCGGCAATGGCGTTTTCACTACCCCCATCTGGAGGAACTAAGTGCACCAGCGCACCGGCGTGGCCAGCGCATCCCGCAGCGTTCCTCCGGCTACCGGTACGTCACCCAAATCGGCGAACTCCACGCCAGATTCCGATCCATCTGCGTAGCGCGAATGTAATACCAGTTGGTACCCCGGATTGGCGCAGTGTCGCGAAACTCGAACTCGGCATCCTTCTTGCCGGCGTCGGCAACGCTGTAAATCACCGCGCCGTTGCGGATCAACTCGACGCGCGTGAGCACGTCGGTACCGCCAACCTTCACCTGTAGCCTCAGCCCTCGCGAGGCAGTCAGAACATCGCCCATCAAATGTGCACTGCCGTCGGTATCGATCGCCTGGAAATCGAGAACGATGTTATCGGTAGCCGCATACGCATGCCGGCGCCGCATCTGCTCCACGATTTCGCCGCTCTTCACCGCCGGCGTCAGAATCATAGCATAGCTGACGTGCGTGGAAATATGATCGGAGCTGGCCTGCACGCCCAGCTTGTATCCCTTGTTTAGCGCATTCCAGTAGAATCCGGAAGGCTCATAAGATCCGTGCACCAGCAGATGGTTGTTGCCACTCTCTGCCCGCGGCCCTCCCTCGAATTCATAGGCTGCGTGATATCCCTGGTAAATCTCCACCAACGGCTCCAGGTCGGGATCGTTGTCCCGCCAGTCGGTCCCCTGGCCCGTGGCGAGCGAGTGTTCCATGCAAATCCCCCTGTTCTGCCGCAGGTACGGATACAGCAGCCCGCCGCTGTTTACCCGGCCGCTATTCTCGTCCGCGCCGACCGGCAGCGTACGAACACCCCGGTGATCGAACACCACATTGCGATGGCCATTAGGATAATTCACGCTTCGCTCGTAGCCGAACAGCGGCGTGAAGCGGCCCGGGATTACAAAAAGATCGTAGAATTTCTCGGTCCGCCACCAGTTGTATTCGATATCGCCTCCCATGTTGTGGTCGGTGACGATGCCTGTGTCCATCACCGCGGCGTCCAGCATGTAACGGTAGTAGTCCTCCAGCGAGCCGTCTCCCGCGCCATCGTTTGAAATATCGGTGTGGCGGTGGAAATCCCCACGCAGGATACGATATTCGGTCCCACCCACCTGCATGCGGTAAGCGCGGATGCGCCGCACATCCTCGCGTTCGTGGGGATGCATCACCTGCGCCGTTCCACCGCGATCGGTATAGGCGGCGAGGACCGCAGAGCCGGAGGGCGGTGGCGCGGAGGCTTGCGCGGCGAAGACGTCGTAATGCACCATGGTGCCCGCCTGATAGTTCCCGCTCGATTTTCCGGGCTCCCGGCCATCGGTCGCCCATGTCATCCACACACTATGCGCCGCCGGCGCGATTTGGAATGGCGCTTCATTGCGCCCCTCGGAATCCGGCACGATCGCGGCCGGCTGCCAGACACCGTTGTCGATGCTGGTGAGATAGAGATCCCAGGATCCAGCGGCGGCCCAGTAGTCGATGCGCTGCAAGATCGCGCTGGTGCGAATCTGGAACAGCGCCCAAATGCGCCCCGTACCGTCGGCCGCCAAATGCGGAAGCTGCCAGTAGCGTCGCAAGCGGTCGGGCACGGCGGCGGCCAGATCCGGCCCTTCTTTCCACACCCCGCTATCCTTCACCAACACGCGAATCGACCGGTCCTTGTAAAGCACGGTAGAGCGGTTCTGGTCGTCGTGGCTCCAGTCCTTGCCCCAATTGGCGCCCGACTGGTCCCACGCGAGCCACGGCCGCCCCTGGCCATCCACCGCGAGCGATGGATGCGCGTCGAACCCCGGCGATTTGGTCACCTGCTCCACCGCGCCGGGCGTGCCGTCCTCTCCGATCAGGCGGTAGAAAATGTCGTAGTTGCCGTCGGCGTAGCTATCCCAGGCGGTGTGCAGGCGGCCTTCGCTATCGAATGCGGCGTCGGGATTCCAGACGCTCGGTCCGCCGATCCGCTGCGGCTGCGACCAGCCCGCCGGGCGCGTGTAGGACGCTAAAAAGAGATACGATTGGCCGTCTTCGTAGCCCGTCCAGATCAGGTCCAGACCGCCGCGGCCAGCGACCAGCTTGTGATAGATGTTCGGTACGGCGGTTCGCGTAATCTGCGCGCGGGCCGACCAGTCGCGCCCGTCGAACACGCGCTCATACAGGTTCCACGCTTCGCCGAACCGCTCCGACCAAACCACATGGATGCTCCCTTCCGGGTCCTCGGCGATGGATGTCCGGAAGACGTCGCCCTTGTCGGTCGTCAGGCGCACAGGTTCGCCGCCCTGGCGCCGAACGTAAACATGATCGCCGCGGTCCCGATACGCCTGCCAGGCAGTCCATGCTTCTCCGCTGCGTGTTACCGCGATCGAGGGAAAGTCGTGCTGCTCTGCGTTCTTCGGAGAGATGCGCAGAACCGTGGGCACCCGCGCGACTTGCACATCGTGGTCCAGGAACCAAAGCTCGCGGCCATACCGCAGATCGGCGACACGCACGGAGAAACTGCCCTGCGGGGTTTGGAAGTCGATCGATGCAGCGCTGCTGTCTACGGTTACGAAGATCCCCGCCGGAACGATGTTTTGCGAAAAAGGTCCGCCCGCCATCGACTGCGGAGCATCCGGCTGGTTCTCAAAAATGATGCGCCGGATTTGCAGCTTCCACGAATTCGGCGCCGTGATCGCATCGTCTTGCAGAAAGCGCCACGGCTCGATCGCGCGCAGCAATCCGCCCGTCACACGGAGGCTTCCATCGTAGGTCTTCACGGCAGTGCGTTGATAGCCGAAGACCACGCGCAGCGTGATGGCGTCCACCGGCGGTTGAGCAGCCACGGATTCTGGGTGTCGCAACTGCTCGTAAGTTGCCAGCGTGAGAACAATCGCGCATACGGAAAACGTCGCCGGGATCGACCTTCGCATATCGACTTATTTTAGCTGAGCGTTCCGTCAACTTAGTAGCCGCTCGCCGGTTGCGCCTTCGGCAACAGGTGCTCTTGGAATCCGGCGTCCAGCCGTGCTATCGGACCGCGCACGCGGCCCAGAAACTTGGATGTCTCGTAATCGCTGACCAGATAGTCCCGATTGTCTCGCTACGAATCGAGGGCGGCCAATCATGGCCGCAGCCGCCTTTCAGGCGGCTAGCCGGGCATTGCCCGCTCCACAAAGGCTGTCACCGTATTCTGCGAGACTCACTAACTGCCGTGACCCTCGAGATAGGTCAGGACCGTCTTCGTCAAATCCTCCTCCACCCGCTCGGTGAAAGGATTCGTTTCGGTCTCATAGCCCCCCTCGGAAAAAGCCTGCTTGGTGGCCAGGTAGCCGAGCCAGCCGTTCGCATAGCCGAAATAGAAGGTATGCGGATAAGGCGAGCGGCCGCGCAGGTGCATCGAAATCTCGCAGAATAGTTCGACCGGGGCCGACCAGAGCGCGAGTTCGTCGTTGATGATGGCAAACCGGATCGGGAACCGGATGGCGCCTGACTCGCCCTTGTCTGCCTGCAAATAGTTGCCCAGGGAAGCATCCCAGCCAAAGCCCTTCCGGCGCGGCGTCTCGACAAACCGCTCTCCCTCCCTGATGCTGACCTCCGCTTTGGCCGGCGCGAGCGACCGGTTGGCGTTCAGGATGCGGTCTCCGAGCAGCACGTTGAACTCCGTGATGTGCGCGGCGCGGAAATCTTCCTGAACGGTGTAGATCGGCGCCAGGTTCCCGGCAGCGCCGTTGACATATAGCATGGGCGCGCCCAGCTTCTCTTCCACATAGTTCGCGACAGTGCCGGGCGCGTCGCCGCTGATCAGCGTATTTTGCGGGCCAAGGGCTGTACCGTGCATCGCGTAGTTGGCGATCAGCGCAATGAGAGAGCCATCCGTGCGCTCGAGCCGGATGAGTGCGATCTGCCGGTCGGTGGGTCCGTCCGGATTCAGGCCCAGCGAAATGTGGCCATCCACGTCGCGCGCGCGGCGATTGATATTGGCCGCCGAATACCCGGTGCCGGATGCCAGGCGCGCCGGCGCGAGTTCCGTGCGGGCCTTCTTGATGCCGTCGATCAGGGCCCGCTCCACCGCTGCGGTGTACTCCTGGTCCGGTTCGTGGTTATACCGCTCGGGCATCATGAGCTTCAACAGGCCGTGCGGGCCGACCTCCGGCGCGGAGTGCGTGTGGGTTACCGTCCACCAGACCTGGAGCGGCTCGATTCCCGTTTCCTTTTTCAACTGTGCGGCAGCCTCGTCGTAGACAGACGGCGCGAACAGGCATAGGTCCGAGGAGACCAGGAAGAATTGCGTGTGTCCATCGTCCATCGCCACAATGCGGTGGTAAAGGCGATCGTGCACACCAGTGGACTGCCGGGCCGGATAACCCGCCAGCCACTTGCTCGTGGATGGGGTTATATCCACCTTGACGGCCGAGGCGGAGAATTCCGCGGCCGGCGCGAGCAGTGCGCACACCACCATTATCCCGAGTGGGATCCCGAGTCGCATCCCAAGTGGGAAAACTGGCCCAAATCCGAACATCCCCCAGCCTAGCACGCCACGGACGGGTATATTCTAAGGTTTGTTCGTGTTCCCAGTGGGAGGTGAACAGTGCTGACGAAGCTTTCATTCTGGTTGGTTGTCGCAGCCATTGGCGCGGCCGCCGCCGACCTGCCGGCATACCTCGACCAAACACGGCCGGTCGAAGAACGCATTGACGACTTGATGAGCCGCATGACGCTGAAGGAGAAAGTCGGACAGCTCAATTTGCCGTGTGTTTATGTGAATCAACTGGGCAAGGATATCCCTTCGAAGATGGAGGCGTGCCGGAGATTCGCCGCCGGAACCTACACGCAGGAGATCGGTCCTGGTTGCGGCTTTTTCACGCTCGCCAATGAGATTTTGCACGACGGCGCCCGCCAGCAAGCTGCGTACTTCAACGAACTCCAGAAGATCGCGCTCACCGGAACACGCCTGAAGATACCTCTTCTTGAGGACGAAGAGGGCACCCACGGCGCCATGTTTCCAGGCGGGACGATCTTTCCGGAAGGCCTGGCCATTGGCAGCACGTTCGACCTCGGCCTGGTGAGATCCGTATACGCGGCCGCGGCGGCCGAGGCAAGGGCCGTCGGCATCCACATGCTTTCTACCCTGGTGCTGGAACTGGATCGCGATCCGCGCATGGGCCGAAACGAAGAAGCTTATACCGAGGACCCTTACCTTTACTCGCGCATAGCCGAGAGCATTGTCCAAGGCACGCAGGGAGCCAACATCGCGGCCCCGGATAAAGTAATCGCGGTCCTGACGGATTTTCCTACTCAGAGCGAGCCCGCCAGCGGTCTGGAGCGGGGCGCCATCGAATTGTCCGAGCGCGCCTTGCGTGAGAATTTTCTACTTCCCTGGACAGCGGCAATCTCGAAGGCCGGTGGTCTCGGTGTGATGGCTGGATACCCGGAAATCGAGGACGTGCCCGCGCACGCTTCCGAGAAGTGGATGAACGATATCCTCCGGCAGGAGCTGGGCTTTCGCGGAGTGGTGGAGAGCGAAGGCGGCGGATTCGGCACGTTGATTTACGAACACATTGTCGGCACCCAAAAGGAAGCGGGCGCCCTGGCCTTGAAGGCGGGCGTCGATCTGGACATCACCTATGAACCCGCCTATATGGGTCCATTGATTGAGAACGTGGAGGAGGGCCGCGTGCCCATCGCGCTGGTGAACCGCGCGTTGCGCAGAGTGTTGGAGCTGAAGTTTCGCCTGGGCCTTTTCGAAAATCCCTATGTCGATGTGGATCGCGCTGTCCGCACTGTTCACTCGCAGCCGTATCTGGATCTCGCTCTGCGGGCCGGCCGCGAAGGAATCGTGTTGCTCAAAAATGAACGCAACCTTCTGCCGCTGAAGAAGAATCTGAAGTCGATTGCGGTCATCGGTCCGGACGCCGATAACCTCATGAACCAGCTTGGGGACTATTCGCCGCACAAGATCCTGCAGCACGTCGTCAGTATCCTCGAAGGGATCGAAGCCAAAGCCGGCCGGGAAACCAAGGTTATCGCGGTGAAAGGCTGTGGAGTGTTGGGCGACGACAAGAGCGGGTTCGCCGAAGCGACGCGCGCCGCGAAGAGCGCGGACGTCGCGATTGTGGTGGTCGGGGAAAACCAGGGACAGAACGATGTGGACGGCGTGAAGGACCCTCCCACCGACGGCGAAGGCCACGACGTAGCCAGCCTTGATCTCTCCGGCATGCAGGAGGATCTGGTAAGGGCGGTTTACGAGACGGGAACTCCCACCGTCGTGGTGCTGGTGAACGGCCGGCCGCTTTCCACTCGCTGGACCGCCGAGCACGTGCCGGCGATCGTAGAGGCATGGCGGCCCGGCGAACGCGGCGGGGAAGCCGTTGCCGATGTCCTGTTCGGCGATTACAACCCCAGCGGCCGGCTGGCTATTACGATTCCCCGCCATGTCGGCCAGTTGCCGGCTTACTACAACTACAAGCCCGCAAAAGCTTACTGGATACGCGAGGAAAAGCGGGGCTACGCCGATATGCCCGCAACGCCTCTTTACCCGTTTGGTTACGGCTTGAGCTACACGCAGTATGAGTACAGCAACCTGCGCATCGACCCGCCGCAGATCCATTCCGAAGGCGTGGCGCGCGTTAGTGTGCAGGTGAAGAATACGGGTGACCGGGCAGGAACGGAAACCGTGCAGCTTTACATTCACGAGACAACGGGTCCGGTTGCGACACCTGTCAAGCAGCTACGGGGATTCGAGCGCGTCGACCTGAAGCCGTCCGAGACGGCCAACGTCACGCTGACCCTGACGCCCGAAGACTTGCAGTTGCTCGACCGCGACATGCATTGGCGAGTAGCTCCGGGCGACTTCGAGATCATGGTGGGCAAGTCGTCAGAGGATTTGCCGCTCAAGGGAGTGCTGAAGGTTGTGCCTTAGCTGGTGGGACAGGCTTTAGGCTAACGGCCCGATGAGCCGAATCCCCCCTCCCCCCGCCGCGATTCCTGCAGATCCCCCTCTTCCCATTCGATCGCCTCATAGCGCGCAATCACCATCTGTGCGATCCGGTCGCCCGGCTGAATCTCATACGGCTCCCGCCCCAGGTTCAGCAGAATCACGCGGATCTCGCCGCGGTACCCTGGGTCGATCGTCGCCGGACTGTTCGGCAGCGTGATGGCATGCTTGGCGGCCAGGCCGCTGCGCGGGCGGATCTGCGCTTCGTATCCGGGCGGCAGCTCAATCGATAGCCCCGTCTCCACCAGCCGCGGCGCGCCCGGCTCCAGCACCACGCGCTCCACCGCCCGTAAATCCATGTCCGCATCCTCCTGGGCGCCGTGCGCGTAGGCTGGCAGCACGGCATCGTCTCGCAATCGTCGGATTCGTATTTTCACAATCCGTTATCATAGCTGTTTCATGCCGGAATCCAAACCCAGGCGCGTGATTTCTGTGTCGCCGATGCCGCCGGAAAAATGCGCCTACGCCCTGGCGCGCTACAGCCGTTCGCCCGACTCCATCCGCGAGTCGCTCGCCTGGGTCCGCACGCACGATTCGCAAAAATTCCTGGAAAGCTTCTATTTCCAATACGGCCACGCTTCCATCGCCGACCTCGGACATACCGTGCTGTGCTTCGAAGGGCTCTCCGAACTGGCCGCTACCGAGATCGAAGAAGAGCCGCTCTGGGATGGCCAGGCCAAGTCGTCGCGCTATCAGGATTTCTCGCGCGCCGGGTTTATCACGCCGCCCGAACTTGCTGGCGACGCCGCCGAGTGCTATCGCGCCGCCGCGCGCAAGCTGCTCGATGCGTATGCCCAGGTGAATGCGCGGGCCTTCGATTGTCTGGCGGCGCGCCTGCCGCGGCCCGACGGCATGCAGCCCGAGGCTTACCGCCGCAATCTGGCGGCGCGCGCCTTCGACGTGGCGCGTTATCTGCTCTTCTGGGGCATTCCCACCAACGTTGGCCAGGTCACCAGCATTCGCACTCTCGAAAAGCAGATCCGGCGCTTAAAGGCGGCCGAGTACCAGGAATTGCGTGACGTGGGCGACGAGATCGCCCAAGCCTGTGCCGCAGATCCGGATTGCGTGTGGGATGCGAATGCCGCGCGCGAGCCTCTGGCGCCCACGCTGGCGCGCCATGCCGGGGCAGATGAACATAGCGCGCGCGCGCAGACCGGCCTCCGCCTCTGGGCCGGCCAGAACTTGCCGCCTTACGCGGGCGGCGATCCCCCGCGCGTAGACCTTGTCCGCCCCACCGATACGGCCGCCGATATCGTGGCCACGCTCCTCTACCCGGTTACGGACCAGCCCTTTCGCGAGCTCTACGAAATGGCGCGCGGCTGGAGCGCGCCCCAGCGCGCCGAAGTTCTGGATGTGGCCCTCGCATCCCGCACCAGGCGCGACGATCTGCTGGCCGGCTTCCACGGCGGCCTCTACGCCTACGATTTCGCGATAGACATCGGCGCCTATCGCGACCTGCACCGGCACCGGCGCTGCCACAAGTTCCGCCAGAGCTACTCCGGGCAACTGGGGTTCGACACGCCTCCGCTGGTCGAACAAGCCGGCGCCACGGCGGTCTACCGCGAGGCCATGGAGTCGGCCCTGTCGGCCATGCACGGCTTGCCCGCGCCCGGTGCCCATTACCTGCTGCCCTTCGGCGCGCGCGGGCGCTTCCTGTTCAAGATGGATTTTGCCGAGGCCGAATACATCTCGCGCGTGCGCAGCGGCGTGAAGGGCCACTTCAGCTATCGCGAAGTTGCCTGGGAGATGAAGCTCAAGATGGAGCAACTGGAGCCGGAGCTGGGCCGGCTGATCGAAGCCACCCCGCCGTGGGTCGAGGACATGCTCAACCGCTGACCCCCTGTTTGCGCTATACGAACCTTACCAGATCTTACCAGGATCTTACCATATGGAAATCACGAAGCTTTCGACGAAGGGGCAGGTGATCCTGCCCAAAACGGTTCGGGACGCGTACGGCTGGAACCCCGGCACGTAGTTCGCAGTCGAAGAAGTGCCCGGAGGAGTCGCGCTGCGTCCGCTGCGGCCATCGCCGCCCTCGCGTCTGGAGGATGTGGTTGGTTGCCTGCAATATACCGGTAAAGCCAAGACCCTCCGGCAGATGGAAAAGGCCATTGCGACGCAGGTGACGCGCACCAGGCGGCGCGTGCGGCTGTGCTCTTCAGAACTGAAGAGATATGGTTATCCAAGACCGTCATCCTGGAGACGTGTCACTTTGCAATTTATCTGGCGTAAATCTTTGCATGCTATTTGGCGTAAGCCCGTGCTAGCAACCGCGACACAGTCGCAGGGTGGACTTTGAATAGGCGGGCCGCATCGGCTGCCGTCTTGCGACCTTTTGAAACCATCTTTCGAATCTCGGACTTTTGTTGAGCTGTGAGCTTTGACGGACGCCCGCCGATCCGGCCTTCTTGCCGTGCGGCGTCCAATCCGGCCTTGGTCCCTTGAGCATGGCCCTTTCGAATTCAGCAAACGCCCCGACCATCTGCATCATCATTCTTCCGGCTGGCGTGGTGGTGTCGATCGCTTCGGTCAGGCTGCGAAACCCAGCTTTGGCTTCCGCCAAACGTTCCATGATCGTCAGGACATCGCGCAGCGAGCGCGAGAGCCGATCGAGCTTCCAAACAACGAGCACGTCTCCTTTACGGATTTGGTCCAGGAGCTGGTGGAGTTCGGGCCGGTCCCACCGTCCGCCGGAAGCCTTCTCGCGATAAGTCCGCTCACAACCGGCCGCCTTCAATGCCGCCACTTGGGCGGCGGTTTCCCGATCGTTGGTTGAGACGCGGGCGTAGCCGATGAGCATTGCGATAATCTATTGCCATTACTTTACATTAAGCAATATCTTTTTGCAATGCAGATGTCCACAGAAATGCGTCATCGCTGGTTTCGTTGCAAAAACGAGCGTTTGTGCAATGCAATCAAACGCGAAGAATCTCTCAACAAATCGGCGCTAGGGGCTGGAGCGATTCGTTGGGCCTCCGGGCAAAGTTCTGGAGGGCGCGTCGACCGTTCCCAATCCGCTCAGCATTGCAGCGTGACGATAGCCAATCAGCGCGGTGCGGGTCCAGCGCACCGATAAAATAGCACTGCCCCTTGGAAGTGCTGTTTCTCACACCAGTCGGTTCCGGGGTGCTCCATCGGCGTCACGGGACTCGCGCCCGGATCGAAGGACGGCAGCGTTACCCAAAGGAACGTCTCGTATTGAGCCGCCTCACCCCAGTTGGTGACAGGCTCACTCGGAATGTTCGCGTAGAGGTCCAGGATGTGAAAGGAATTCGTTGCGACCGGCCCCGTGCCCTGGTAGTACGGCTTTACCTCTGCCGCCAAGTACGAATAGCGCGGATCGGCGCTGCCGAGAGAGTTGACCAGCATCGCATTCGCCAAGCCCGTCACCAGTGAGGCAACCCCATATAGAAGCCAAGATAGATTGGCCCACTTTGCGGGACGCAAACCAGCGAGCAACACGAGCAGGCCATAGCCCACCAAGCGCACGGACGTATCATAGTGGCGGACGGCAAGCAGGAGGGCTGAACAGGCCAAGCACGACACTGCATATACAATGAGCCACCGCCGCCGGGGATTGGGACGTAGCGAGCAAATGCAGATCGCCGCGAGAATCAAGCAGATCGGGAACGCAAATCGAGGAAAAGACGCTGCAACCGAACCGTGCCAACCGAATAGCAACTCACGCGGGATCGAAACAACGAACATGCGCATGTCTGCCGAAAGGGTCCTGAGCGTCGAATGTCCGTGCGAACCGGGAATCCAAGCCTGAATCGTGATGTGGTTGAAAACTAGGACGCTGGTGGTTCCAACTATGGCAGCGATTGCCGGAATCAGGTAACCGCGGAACAGCAATTTCGATTTTT
>DATKFU010000146.1:0-4925 GCA_035511215.1 Bryobacteraceae bacterium
CGGACGCCCCCGGCCCGCACAAGATCCAATATTTCGAAATGGTGGGAAATCGCGGCATCTATAATGACGGCTGGTGGGCCGGATCGCGCAACACGGTCCCGTGGGCGATGCTGGGTCTTTGGTCCGGAAAGATGCCGCCCCCGCATCCGTGGGAACTCTATAACCTGAACGAGGATTACAGCCAGGCGCACGATCTGGCCGCAAAGTATCCGGAGAAGCTGAAGGAACTGGAGCAGCTCTTCGAAAGCGAAGCGCGCCGCAACAACGTCTATCCGTTGCTGCCTTACCCCGTGCTGCAGCCCACGCCGAACGAAGGCGCAAAGTCATTTGTCTATCGTGCCGGCATCGAGCGTGTCTCCGCGGCCGCCGCGCCGCACGTGGTGGGACGGTCGCACCGGATTACCGCGGAGGTCGACGTTCCGGCGGCCGGAGCTGAAGGCGTGATCCTGGCCCAGGGCGGCATCTATGGCGGCTATACGCTGTTCGTGAAGGATGGCCGCGTAGGCTACCAGGTGAACGCTTCCGGTAACCGCGCCGGCGCCCTCGTGTCTACCGATCCGTTGCCAGCCGGAAAGTCGGAGATCGTGCTGGACTTTACTCCGGACAAAAGCGGGTTGGCCACCGGCCTGTCGTTCTTTCTCACGGGCGGAACGGGAGTCGCGCGCCTGTCGATCAACGGCAAGACGGCCGGAGAAACTACGATCGCCGGGTTCGGTGGGTATGGTTTGTACTTTGAAACTTTGGATGTCGGCTCGGACTTGGGTACGGCGGTGAGTTCCGACTATACCAGCCCGTTCGCATTTACCGGCAAGATTGAAAGCGTGCGCGTGGATGTTCAGTAAGAGGAAAATTCAATGAAACAGATCCAAAAGCTTACCGTATTGATAGGCGGAATGCTGGCATTGTCGGCAGCCGCAATTTGGGCCGCGGACGTGCTGCCGAAGCCCGACCCTGCCTTCAAAGGCAAGATCGACTCCAGCCGCGACAAATCCTCGCCGGATTGGCCGCAGCGTACCAGCGCCCGCAAAGGCGCGCCCAACGTGGTCCTGATTCTGCTCGACGACGTGGGCTTCGGCGCCACAGGCACCTTCGGCGGCCCTGTGCCCACGCCCGCCCTGGACGAGCTAGCCAAAAGCGGCCTGCGCTACAACCGTTTTCATGTGAACTCGCTCTGCTCGCCCACGCGCGCCGCGCTGCTTTCCGGGCGCAACGACCATGAGATCGGCTTCGGCACGGTAGTTGAGGGCGCCTCCGGTTATCCAGGCTACAACTCCATCTGGCCCAAGAGCGCCGTCTCCATCGCCGAGGTGCTGAAACAAAATGGCTACAGCACGGCGGCTTTCGGCAAGTGGCACAACACGCCCTCTTGGGAGACCAATCCCTCGGGTCCGTTCGACCATTGGCCCACCAGCCTGGGATTCGAATATTACTACGGATTCATGGGAGGCGCGGACAGCCAGTGGCATCCCCGGCTCTATCGGAATACGACTGCGGTGGAACCGCCCTCCACACCGGAGCAGGGCTATCATCTCACCACCGACCTGGTCAACGATGCCAGCCGCTGGGTGCAGCAACACGACGCCGTGTCGCCGCAAAAGCCGTTCTTCCTATACTTCGCCACCGGCGCCACACACACGCCGCACCACGTGGCCAAGGTGTGGATCGAGAAGTATGCGGGCAAGTTCGACCAGGGGTGGGACAAACTTCGAGAACAGACCTACGCCCGCCAGAAGGAGTTCGGGATCATCCCAGCCAATGCCGAACTCACCCCGCGGCCGAAAGAAATGCCGGCCTGGGAATCGCTCGATGCGAATCAGAAGAAATTGCTGGCGCACGAAATGGAAGTCTACGCGGCATTTCTGGCGCAGACGGATTATGAGGTCGGGCGGCTTCTGGCGAACATCAAGGCCGAAGGACACACTGAAGACACGATCGTGTTCTACATCGCCGGCGACAATGGCGCCAGCGCCGAGGGCGGCCCGGAGGGCATCGACGCCTACACCGTGGATGGCAAGAAGCGAACCATTGAGGAGCGCTTGCAGCATATCGACGACCTGGGCGGCGAACTCTTCATCAATCACTATGCGGCAGCCTGGGCATGGGCCACCAACACTCCGTTTCAATGGAGCAAGCAGGTAGCTTCCCACCTGGGCGGCACGCGCGATCCGCTGATCGTCTCCTGGCCTGGGCATATCAAGGACGCTGGCGGGCTCCGCACGCAATTCCATCACGTCACCGATATCGCGCCGACGCTCTATGAACTGGCCGGCGTGCAACTTCCCGACGTCGTCAACGGCGTGAAACAGTTGCCGCTCGAAGGCTTCAGCATGGTCTACAGCTTCGATCATCCGGATCAGCCCAGCCCGCACAAGGTTCAATACTTCGAGATGCTGGGCAACCGGGGCATTTACAAAGATGGATGGTGGGCAGGATCGCGCCATCTCTTGCCATGGCAGAGTTCCCAACTCGCCAACTGGGAACAGCACAGTCCCGAAAACAATCCGTGGGAACTCTACAATCTGAACGAGGATTACAGCCAGGCGCACGATCTGGCCGCGCAAAATCCGGAGAAGCTCAAAGAATTGCAGCAACTCTTCGACAGTGAGGCGCGGCGCAACAACGTGTATCCGCTGGTGCCGCGTAGAGCTCCTGTGCCGGCGCCCGGGGGTGCCCAGACCTCCTTCGTTTACCATGCCGGCGTCGAGCGCATCCCGACCACTTCGGCGCCGCGTATCGCCGGGCATGCCCATCGCATTACGGCCGACCTGGACATCCCCGCCGGCGGCGCGGAAGGCGTGATCCTGGCGCAGGGCGGTCGCTATGGTGGGTTCACGCTCTATGTCAAGGATAGCCACGTGGTCTACGAGGTAAACGCATTTGGCAACCGCAGCGGCATCATCGTATCCGGCAAGCCGCTCGCGACGGGCAAGGCTCACATCGTCGTGGATTTCATGCCGGACAACTCCCCCAATAGGGAGCCGGTAACCGGAGGAGTGGGTCAAGGCATCCAAACGCGCCCGGCGGGGCCCGGTATCGCCCGCCTCTCGATCAATGGCGAGTCTGCCGGTGAGGCGCCTATTACGATTTTCGGCGGCTATTACTACGAGACGTTCGACGTTGGCTCCGACCTCGGCACTCCGGTGAGCCCCAGCTACGCCAGCCCGTTCGCCTTCACAGGCAAGATCGACACCGTGAAAGTGGATGTGGAGTAAGAATGTGGGGCGGGCGTCCACGCCTGCAGCGGGTCTCCAGACCCGCTCCTGTTTTCCGTTTGCGGCTCACCACGAAGCGGGGTGGCCAGGATTGGCCGCCCTCCACAAAGTCTGGAGGTTAGTACCATGACGAAGATCCGCAGGATTAGCGCAGTAATCGGCGGGCTGCTTTGGCTCGCCGCCACCATCTGGGCGGCGGATGCGCTGCCGCGGCCCGACTCACCCTTCCAGGGAAAAATCGATCCCAGCCGCGACAAATCCAAGCCGGACTGGCCACAGCGCCCCGCCGCCGCCAAAGGCGCGCCCAACGTGATTCTGATCCTGCTTGACGACGTGGGCTTCGGCGCCACCTCCACTTTCGGCGGTCCTGTAGCGACGCCCTTCCTCAATCAGTTGGCCGCGAGCGGGCTGCGCTACAACCGTTTCCACGTGAACGCCATGTGCTCGCCTACACGCGGCGCACTGCTCTCCGGCCGCAACAACCACGAAGTCGGCTTCGGCGTGATTGCCGAATCCGCCGCCGGTTATCCCGGCTATAATTCCGTCTGGCCGAAGAGCGCTGCCTCCATCGCGGAGGTCTTAAGGCTCAGCGGTTACAGCACCGCGGCTTTCGGCAAGTGGCACAACACGCCAGTGTGGGAAGTAAATCCGGCCGGGCCTTTCGACCGCTGGCCCACCGGGCTGGGCTTCGAATACTTCTACGGCTTTCTCGGCGCGGCCGTCAGCCAGTGGGAGCCTACGCTGTATCGCAACACCACCCCCGTGGAACCGGCCACTGGGCACAATGGTATCTATCACCTGACGCCGGACCTGGTGAACAACGCCATCCAGTGGGTCGAGCAGCATGACGCCGTATCGCCGCAGAAGCCCTTCTTCCTCTACCTCGCCACCGGCGCTACGCACTCCCCCCATCATGTGCCGCAGGAATGGGTCTCGAAGCAGAAGGGCGCTTTCGACCAGGGCTGGGACGAGCTCCGTAAGCAGACGTTTGCCCGTCAGAAAGAAATCGGAGTAATCCCCGCCAGTGCGGAACTCACTCCCCGGCCCAAGGAGATACCCGCCTGGGACTCCCTCACCGGCTCGCAGAAGAAACTGCTGTCTCATCAAATGGAAGTCTACGCCGGCTTTCTGGCGCAAACGGATTACGAGGTCGGCCGCCTGCTCCAGGCCATCCGCGCCGAAGGCCACGTCGAAGATACCGCGATCTTTTACATCGTGGGCGATAACGGCGGCAGCGCCGAGGGCGGTTTCGAGGGCCACGACGGCGTCACCGTGGATAACAAGACCCGTCCCATCGAAGATCGCCTGGAACATATCGGCGACCTCGGCAGCGAGCTGTTTTCCAACCATTACGCCACCGCCTGGGGATGGTCGACCAACACTCCTTTCCAGTGGGCCAAAGAGGTGGCATCCCATCTTGGTGGCACCCGCGATCCGCTGATCTTTTCGTGGCCCGGTCACATCCAGGGCGCGGGCGGACTCCGCACCCAGTTCCACCACGTTGTCGACATCGCGCCCACTGTTTATGAACTGGCCGGCATCCAATTCCCGGACGCGGTGAACGGAGTGAAGCAGATTCCCCTGGAGGGCGCCAGCATGGTCTATAGCTTCGACCATCCCGACGCGCCCAGTCCGCACAAGGTCCAATACTTCGAGATGCTGGGCAGCCGCGGTATCTATCGCGACGGCTGGTGGGCCGGCTCTTTCCATCAC
>DATKFU010000147.1:0-30534 GCA_035511215.1 Bryobacteraceae bacterium
TGATGGCCATTATCAACTACGCCGGCAGCATCAATGTGGCGCAGAACTTCACGGCGGACGCCGACCGGCTGAAGAAGGTAGTCGCGGGGGTCAAATTCTCGCCGGTTTCGCCCAACGAGCCAGTGCAGGTGGCGTCCACGGGCATGCCGAATCTGGGCAGGGCCGAAGCGTCATTCGGGCTGTGGGACGAGTTACTGGCTCTGCGCAGCATGGCTAAGCTTTTGGCGCCCATACCCGGCCGCAAGATGGTAGTGTTCCTGACCGACGGTTTCAGGGTGCCCCCCGAAAGTATGTCGGAGCTGACCGCCGTGATTTCGGAATGCAATCGCGCGAACGTGGCGATCTACCCCATCGACGTGCGCGGTCTGGTGACTGCCATGCCGGTGGGACCCAGCGGCGCGAGCCTGGGGTCTCCATTGAGTTCCCAACAGGTGCGGCTGATTCCGGCTTCTTACAGCCCGGCGAATTCGATGGGCGTGGCCTTCTTCCAGCACGGCGGTGGAGGGGGCGGCACCGGCGGCGGCACGGGAGGCGGCACGGGTGGAGGTACCGGTGGCGGCACAGGCGGTGGTAAAGGAGGCGGCACGGGCGGCGGTACCGGCGGAGGCACAGGCGGCGGTAAAGGCGGCTCCACTGGCACCGGTTCGGGCGGTAAAGGCGGCACCAGCGGCGGCGGCACGAACAACAACAACCCCAACAACAATACCCTGAATCCGTACAATCAGTCCCGCAATCTGATTCCGCCGTTCCCGACCAGCGCCACGACCAACCAACAGGTCCTCTTCGCGCTGGCGGATGGCACCGGCGGTTTCGTGATCGTCAACACCAACGACCTGTTGGGGGGATTGCAAAAGATCGGCAAGGAGCAAGACCAGTTCTACTTACTGGGTTACACGCCGCCTGAAACGGCGGAGGGAAGCTGCCATTTCCTGAAGGTGAAACTGGACCGTCCGGGAACCTCCGTCCGCTTCCGTAACGGCTATTGCAACGTGAAGCCCGCGGACGCGCTGGCGGGGAATCCGGTCGAGAAGGATCTGGAAAACCGCGTAGCCGGCTCCGCGGCCGGTGTGCCCGGCGCCAGCATGCAAGCGCCGTTCTTCTATTCGTCGAACAACACCGCCCGCGTCGATGTGGCCATCGATATCCCGGCGCAGAGTATCAAGTTCGAGAAGGAGCATGGGAAATTTCATGCTGAGTTGAACATCCTGGCTATCGCCTACCGCCCTGACGGAAGTGTGGCGGCGCGTTTCAGCGACAACAAGAAGATCGAGGTGGAGAACAAGAAAGAGGTGCAGGCCTTTAACGAGCGGCCGTATTATTACGACGGCCAGTTTGACATCGCGTCCGGCCAGTACACACTGAAGGCCGCCTTCAGTTCCGGAGGCCCCAGCTTCGGCAAGCTGGATATGCCTCTGACTGTCGACCCCTACGACAGCAAGCAATTCGGCCTGAGCGGCCTGGCGCTCAGTAAGGATCTGCACCGGGCCGCCGACGCCGGTTCGGAACTGGACGCGGTCTTGCTCGAAGGCCATACGCCCCTGATCGCGCAAGGGTACCAGTTCACGCCCGCTGCGGCGTACCGTTTCAAGACCACGGACCACGCGGCTTTGTACGCCGAAATCTACGAACCGCACGCGGTGGATAAGACTCCGCCCATCGTGGGAATCCAGCTTCGCGTGCTGGACCGCAAGACCCACGAAGCCAAGCAGGACTCCGGACTGATGGGCGTAAGTAGCCAGATTCGCGCCGGCAATCCGGTGATTCCGGTGGGACTCAAAATACTCGTGGATAAGCTGACCCCTGGCGCGTATAGCGTAGAGGTGACGGCGAAGGACGCGCTCAACAATTCGAAGACGAGGACCGCCGACTTCGACGTCGAATAACCTTGTCCCGTTTTTTGTTCGGTTTTTTTCGGTACAATGCCCGTATGAAGCTCTATATCGCGGCACTCGCGTTATTGCTGCCCTGCTTGGCGACCGCTCCGGATCCGATCCACGGAAACGATCTCGGCGATCCGAAGGCCCCCATTCTGATCGAGGTCTTCAGCGATTTCCAATGCCCGGCCTGCAAACGGTTTCACGACGAAGAGCTGCCGTTGATCGTCTCGGATTACGTGGCACACGGCAAGGCGTACCTGGTGTATAGATACTTTCCGCTGCCGCAGCACCCTTACGGCCGCAAAGCCGCCGAGTTGGTCTGCGCCTGCGCACAGATCGGCAAGTACGAGCCGGCCGCCGATATCTTGTTCGCCAAACAGACCGCCTGGTCGCAGGACGGTAAGCTCGACGAAACTCTCGCCACCGTACTCACACCAGCCGAACAGAAGCAAGTGACAGCGCTGGTTAGAGACCCGCGCGTGCAGGAACCCATCGAGCACGATCTGGCGGAAGGCCGCGCGCTTCCGCTGGCCAGCACCCCCACCGTGTTGGTGACTTACAAATCCAAGCAGTTCAAGCTCTATGGCGAAGGCCTCTTCAATTACAAGTGGGTTAAGGAGACCTTGGATGACCTTCTTAAGCAATAAGACGCCGGCCGCGGCTGCATTGACCCTGCGAATAGTACTGGGCGGCATCTTCGTGTATGCCGCCTGGATGAAGCTGCAGGAGCCTTGGGCGCTGTTCGCCATGGCTATCGATTCTTATCAAGTGCTGCCGTCGTGGGCGGTGGAACTTGCCGCGCGCGCTCTCCCATGGTTCGAATTGTTGCTGGGCGTGTGGCTCCTCGCTGGCATATGGCGCCGTGTTTCGACGGTTGCGGCGACCCTGCTGCTCGCCGTCTTCTTCGGCCTGATGGTCAGGGCTATCGTCAAAGGCATGCAGATCGACTGTGGCTGCTTCGGACCCGGCGAGCGCCTTTCCTGGATCACGCTGCTTCGGGACGGCGCGCTGCTGGCCAGTTCGTTGTTCGTCACCGCTATGGCCTTCCGCCCGTGGGGCGGGACTCGAGCCCAGCGGCCCGTCTTAGAGAAAACATCCACGCCCGAATCGTCCGATCGAGCCCAGCCTGTTCGCTGACCTGGCTCTGCCGCGTGCCGCGCCGGGGCCGGCGATCCTAGTGTAGTGTGGGGCGGGCCATCGGTTTCTGTGGCCGGCCCACTTGAATACCGACCAGCGCAGACGATAGAAAAGGATCGTCCGCGCCACGGTTGTACCGGACTAGTCAGTCGCAGGAGCCCTTGCCGCCGGACGAACTATCCGCCGGGGCGGGGCTGATGTGTGCCGGTGTGCTGCCGGAACTTGCGTCAGGGCTGGAGGACCTGTGCCTGCCCCCCGCACGGAACGTATAACTGGCCAGCCATACCCAGTTAGCGAAGGCTGCGTCGCCGTGCCCTCCGGTCAGATCGTCGGGTACGCTGCGCGTGCGGTCGCGATAAATCGCCCGCGCGATGGTCACCGTGAGGACATTGCCGTTCCTTGCGTATTGGAGGCCCGGCTCCACGGAGATCGCGAAGCCCGGCCGGCGGAAGCCGAGATCGTTGCCGGTCGGAAACAGATTACGCGCGGGCACCCCCTCCATTCGTGGACCAAACGTGACGGTCAACCCGCGAATCCTGCTGATCGGGTGCGCGACGCCGCCCTCCAACAGATACTGATCCATGACCGCGTTGTATTGCGTTAGAGTGATGGGATTCAGAGTCGAGCTTCTCAGGACGCCGTTAATATCTTCTAGCATCGCGGTATAGGTCCCGTTGAAATAGAGCTGGCTCGATAGCACGTTCTTGTAGGCGTTCCATTGAAGCGGAATGCCCCAGCCGCCCTGACCGGGCTGAATGGAATAGTCCACGATCGTCGTGGTTGTTTTTCCGTTTGCTCCTTCGACAACATTCGCCACGTTGTCTTTGCCGGTGGGAAGTAGCAAGCCGAAGCCTAACTGGATATTGCCGTGAGTGTTCTCCCTTGGATCCCACAGCCACCCGTTCGCCATGAACGACATGTCACCAATGCCGGAGGAGGTGTAAACAATCGACGAATCGTTAGTGTGGCGGCTCGCCGTGAGCAGCGGGACGTCGGTCGAAAAGCTGAACCGCGGCGAGAACTGATAAGTTGCGCTGAAGTTCTCCAGGTTGATCTTATTTTCGACCTGTGTGCCTTCCTGTACCCTGTAATTCTGCTCGACAGGCCCGACAAAGTGAATGTACGAGAACTGATGCCGGTATGCGATACCGAATTCCCATTGGCCAGGAGACAGATAACCGCCCTCGCTCTCCGGACCGCCCTGTTCGCCGTTGGACCTGGCGACAATGCAGCCCTGACCGAAAGCTGGAGCTACTGCCGCCGCCGAGGCGGCCAGGCAGATAGCGAGAATTGTGCGCTGACGAAGACCCATTGAACGTTGCATGGAAAGTATTTTAGGGGCGCGCGCACAAACAAGGCAATACGAAAAAACAATTACTGAATTAGGATTAGTTATTTGTAACTACATGTGATTCACAAGAGCCGATGGCGGCGCGGACTTGCGATCGCCCGTTAGCCAGGCGAGCCGCTCATCCAACTCCGGCCGGTGAATTTCGCCAAGCACGCGCGAGAATACCGTTCCGCTCTCGTCCAGGAACGCCGTATCCGGAACGCCCTTTCCCATCCGAAGCTTGTCGAGGTCGTCCGCCGAAGCGCCGGACCATACGGGAAAACCAACATGATACTGCTCCACAAAGGCAGCAATGTCCTTTATGGTCTTGTCGTCGTCGAGCGAAATGGCGATGAACGTAACGCCTTTCGCCGCCCATGTCTTTTCCGCTTCCACCAGCATGGGCATCTCCTCGCGGCAGGGGACGCACCAGGTCGCCCAGAAGTTCAGAACGACGATCTTACCGCGATAGTCGCGAAGCCGAACCTTCTCTCCGGAGAGACTCCGCAGAGTAAGATCGGACGGCTTCTTGTCGGCAGCGGGCAGCGTAACGGCGATTAGCGAGAGCGAGACGGCGAATGCGGGACGGAACATAGAGCTTGTATACCGCACATAGCGCGCGGTTCGCAAGTTACTGCGCCGCCGCCTGACTTGTCAGCTCTTTCAAGTAGCGGTAGTAGAAATCCACGCCGTCGTAGAACGCGGCCGCGCGCACCCGTTCGTCCCTGCCGTGTGCGCGGATATCGTCCTGGTCGATAGCGACGCCATTTACGCCATAGGTCGGGATGCCCGCGCCGATGGTATAGATGCTGTCGGAGGCGCCCGTTTCCATGTCCGGAATCACCGGCACTCCCGGCCACATTTGCGCGGCTACACGTTCCAGCGGCCGTAGTATCTCGGGTTTGGGCAGGATGGGTGAAAATGCCATCTTGTCCGGTGCGCCGTCTGTCACATTGCCGGCGTTGTCCACGAAACGCACCGTGACTTGCGGGTCGGCAAAGATGCCGATCAGCTTCTGGCGAATCTCCTCCGCGGAGTGGCCCGGCAGGATGCGGCAGTTCACGTTGGCCTGCGCGAGTTGCGGCAAAGCATTGTTGGCGTGGCCGGCGCTCAGCCGCGTGGCAACGCACGTGGTGCGCATGGTGGAGTTGTAGCGCGCATCCCGCGAAAGGCGGGCGATGGCGGCTTCGTCCGGCGGCGTGTGGAAGATGGCCCGCATGTCGTCGGCGGTTTGCCCGGTTTCCAGATTGGCGCGGCGCTCGAAGTAAGTGCGCGTCACTTCGTTCAACTCGAACGGAAACGGCGCGCGCTCCAGGCGGGAGAGCGCGTCCGCAATGTGGTAAATGGCATTGTCGGGCACGGGCAGCGAACTGTGGCCGCCCGGATTGGTCGCGGTCAACTGGAAGTCGGAGTAGAGCTTTTCGCTGGCCTCGATGTCTACGTCCACGGCTTTGCCATTGACGGAAGTGACGCCGCCGGCATCGGGGTTGAGCGCAAATTCGGCATCCACCAGGTCGCGATGATTGCGTAGCAGCCAATCGACGCCATTCGATTTGCCGCCTTCCTCGTCGGCGGTGAGCGCCAGGATGATATCGCGGTCGGGCCGGTAGCCTTCCCGTTTGAAGCGGATGAACGCGGTGACCACGGCGGCGTCGTCGACTTTCATATCCTGCGTACCGCGCCCGTAGAAGTAGCCGTCTTTTTCCACGAACTCGAACGGATTGGTGGTCCAGTCTTCGCGGCGGGCCTCCACCACGTCGATGTGCCCGATGATCAGGATTGGCTTGTGAGCGCCGCTGCCGTGCAGGCGCGCCACCAGGTTTCCCTTGCGCTCGTTGGGTCCCAGAACCTGGGCGTCAGCCGGGGCGAACCCTGCGTCAAGCAGCCGCTGCCGCATCGCTTCGGCGGCGACAGTCGTGCTGCCTACCGAATCGGTGGTATTGATTTCAACCAACTGCCGGAAGATGTCGTGGGAGAGGCTGCGGGTGGTATCGTCAAGCTGTGCGCCGGACGCAAGGGACAGAAACAGCAGCGTGGCGCATGCGCTCCTGCGTGCCGGGCCGGCACTCGTGCGGACAAAGGGCTTTGACGCGTTCCACATCTGCCCATGTTCGCAGAGTGGCGGCCGCTGTGGCAACACGGAGCGGCGCCCGTTGTGGCAACATAAAGATGATTCCATGATCCGCTTCATCGTCTATTTTTGCGCCGCCCTGCCGTTCGGTTCGCTTACAGTTTTCGCGCAGCAGCCCGGGCCCGCCCGCGGCCAAAAGGAGTTCGTACAGTCGTGCGGCTTCTGCCATGGCGAGGATGCCACCGGCTCCCGTGCGCCCGACCTGGTGCGCTCCCCGCTGGTCAACAAGGATCTGGGCGGCGACCTGATCGCGCCCGTCATTCGCAACGGCCGCCCCGACCAGGGCATGCCCGCCCTGCCGCTAGCCGAAGCCACCATCCAGGACATCGTGGCTTTCCTGCACATGCGCGTAGGACAGGCGGCCAAGAGCTCCCACGTCGGCGGCGATTATCCCCTGGAGCGCCTGCTCACCGGCAATGCCGACGCCGGCCGCGCTTACTTCAATGGCGCGGGCAAGTGCGCGGCATGCCACTCGCCCACCGGCGATCTGGCGGGCATTGCCAGGAAATATGCGCCGCTTTTTCTGGAGGAGCGCATCCTCGCTCCGCGCCCGCCGGGGCATGCGCCAGTGACCGTGACCATGCCTTCCGGCGAACAGGTTACAGGTAAGCTCGACCATCTGGATGAATTCTCCGTGTCACTGCGCGACGCGGGCGGTTGGTATCGCTCCTGGCCCCGCGGCCAAGTGACAGTAAGTGTACAAGATCCGCTGCAGGCCCATCGCGAAATGCTGACAAAATATACGGACGCGGATATCCATAACCTATTCGCCTATCTGGAGACTCTGAAGTGAACGCCAACCTTAATGACGTGGCGCGCGCACTCATGCGTGCCGTGCCGGCACTCGTGCCGACACCCCGCAGGGCCGGCCTTCTGTGTGCCACCATGGCGGCAGTGCTCAACTCCGGCATGGCGCTGGCGCAAGGCCTGGACCCCGCCGCGCTGCTGAAGCTGCCCACCGATACCTGGCCGACTTACAACGGCGACTATACCGGCCGCCGCTACAGCCCGCTGAAGCAGATCGATTCTTCGAACGTCAAGTCGCTGACGCTGGCCTGGGCGTTCCAGGCCAACTCGCAGGCCATCAAGTCGACGCCGCTCGAAGTGAACGGCATCCTGTACTTCACCGTGCCGGAACAGGTATGGGCTATCGACGCGCGCACCGGCCGCCAGGTCTGGCATTACCACTACAAGAAGTCCGACGGCGATCACATCGGCCATCGCGGCGTGGCCATGTGGGACAACTGGCTGTACTTTGAAACTCCCGATGCGCATTTGGTCTGCCTGGACGCCAAGGACGGCCGCGCGCGCTGGGATATCGAACTGGCCGACGTGCAGCTCGGCTACTTCGCCACCATGGCGCCGCTGGTGGTGGGCAACCACGTGATCGCGGGCGTCTCGGGCGATGCCACGGATATCCCCGGATTTCTGGAGGCAGTGGACCCCGAGACCGGCAAGCAGCAATGGCGGTGGTACACCGAGCCGAAGCCGGGCGAGCCGGGCGCGGAGACCTGGCCCAAGGACGGCGATGCCATCACACATGGCGGCGGCATGACCTGGATGACCGGAACTTACGATCCGGAGCTGCATCTGCTCTACTGGGGCACCGGCAATCCGAATCCTGTGTTGGCCGGAGACGCGCGGCTCGGCGACAATCTGTACACCTGCTCCATCGTGGCGCTGAATCCCGATACGGGCAAGCTGGTGTGGGCCTTCCAACCCTCGCCGCACGACACTCACGATTGGGACGCCGTGGAGACGCCCGTGCTGTTCGACGCGCACTTCGGCGGCAAGCCGCGCAAGCTGTTGGCGCAGGCCAGCCGCAACGGATTCTTCTTCGTGCTCGACCGGACCAATGGCGAGCATCTGGTCACTGCGCCCTTCATCGAGACCAACTGGACTGCGGGGATCGATGCGCGCGGCCGCCCGATCACGCTCAAGGAGAAAGAGCCGCACGCCGACGGACGGCTGGTCTATCCCGGCTCAGACGGCGCCACCAATTGGATGTCGCCCAGCTTCGATCCGCAGCTTGGCTTGTTTTACGTGGTGGCGCGGCGGGTCTACAGCATTTTCTATTACACCGCCACCGGAAAACCGGAGGGCTGGGCCGGGCGCGATCACAACATCTGGGAAGAATCCACGCTGCGCGCTATCGATTACCGCACCGGCGACATCCGTTGGAATCACGAGCTGGGTCCCAACGAAAGCGTCGCCGGAATTCTGACCACCGCCGGCAACCTGTTGTTCACGGGCGATTCCCAAGGCAACCTGCTGGTGCTCGATCCGGCCACGGGCAAGACGCTTTGGCACGTGAACGCCGGCGGCTCGATGCTCAGCTCGCCAATGACGTATATGTTGGATGGGCGGCAATACGTAGTCGAGGGAGTGCAGGGCGTGCTGTACGCCTGGGCGTTGCCGGAGTGAAGTGACTATTCCGGATCTGGCTCAGCTCAAGCAAATGGAGGCGCGCTTCGCGCCCGTCGAACTGCGCGTGGACACTTCCGGCCTGTCGCCCGGCGACAGGAGCGCGCTCGCGAAGCTCATCGAAGCCGCGGGCGTGATCGACGATATCTTCCTGACGCAGTTGTGGAGCGGCAATCACGCCATGCACGCGCGGCTGCAGAAGGACGCGACGCCGCTAGGTAAGGCGCGTCTGGATCATTTCCGGTTCAACAAAGGCCCGTGGTCGGACCTCGACGATTACGCCGCTTTCCTGCCCGGATCGCCGCCGCGCAAACTGCCGGGCGCGAACTTCTATCCGGAAGATATGCGCCGCGAGGAGTTCGAGGCTTGGACCAGGACGCTGCCGGATGCGCAGCGCCGCGAAGCCGAGGGATTTTTCACGGTGATCCGGCGGGATGCCGGGCAGGGTTTTACGGTGACGCCGTACAGCCTGGAATACGGGCACGATCTGACACGCGCGGCTGCGTTGCTGCGCGAAGCGGCCGGCCTTACGGACAACCCATCGCTGCGCCGGTTTTTGAACCTGCGCGCCGGCGCGTTCCTATCCAACGATTACTATGCGAGCGACGTGGCCTGGATGGATCTGGATGCGCCGCTCGATATCACGATCGGGCCTTATGAAACCTACAACGACGAACTGTTCGGCTACAAGGCGGCGTTCGAGGCCTATGTGAACTTGCGTGACGGCCGCGAGACGGAGCGTCTGCAGCGGTTCGCGGGCCATTTGCAGGAGATCGAGGATAACCTGCCCATCGAGCCGCGGCACCGTAACCCGAAGCTGGGGGCGCTGGCGCCGATCGCGGTGGTGAACGAGATCGTGGCGGCGGGCGATGGCGCCCACGGCGTCCGTACGGCTGCTTATAACCTGCCCAACGATGAGCGCGTGGTCCAGGAAAAAGGCAGCAAGCGGGTGATGCTGAAGAACGTGCAGGAGGCCAAATTCCGCGCCATCCTGGCGCCCATCGCCGCGCGCGTGCTGCCCAAGGGCGCGCAGGCCGATCTCAGTTTCGATTCGTTTTTCGAGCACATCCTGGCGCACGAACTGAGCCACGGTATCGGGCCGCACCGGATCGAGTCAGGCGGGCGAAGCACCAACGCGCGCCAGGAATTGAAGGAACTCTATAGCGCCATCGAGGAGGCCAAGGCGGATATCACGGGCCTGTTCATGCTGCAATACCTGTTCGATCGCGGCCTGTGCGGCGTGGGCGCTAGCGGCGGTGTAGCGGCGGCGGAGCGGCGGATGTACACCACATTCCTGGCATCCGCGTTCCGGTCGCTTCGTTTCGGGTTGACCGACGCGCACGGCAAAGGCATGGCGCTGCAATTCAACTATCTTTCGGACAAGGGCGGGTTCGTGGCCAACGCGGACGGCACCTTCACGGTGAACTACGCGCTGATCAAGCCCGCCGTGCGCGACCTGACGCACGACTTACTGACGCTGGAGGCGGAAGGCAATTACGCCGGCGCCCGGCAGATGCTGGACAGCCTCGGCGTCGTGCGTCCCGGCATGCGGAAGGCGCTGGACTCGCTGCAGGACTTGCCAACCGACATCAGGCCTTCGATGAACCCTTGACCGCACCATCACCACCCAGAGAGCATTTTTAGGCTCCGCCGATCGAAGAACGCCGCATCCGCCGCGCGAAAATAGCGCTGGATCTCCGCGCCGCCGAAGTTCACGGTGGTCTGGTCCCACTCGCACCGGGTGCAATAAGGAGCACCGTCGCCGTCGGGCGCCCCCGCGGAAAAGAACGACCTTGCCCGGCGATACTTCTCGGAGTTGAACACATCGCTGCCGTTGCCGTCGAATCTGGCGAAGACCAGATCCGCATCCGGCCGCGGCGCCCCGCAGCAGGGCAGAATTCTGCCCGTTGCGTCCATCACCATGTTCTTGTACAGCCAGTGGCACGTGTGGCCTGCGCTCGGCGGTGTCTCGCTGGAGGCGGGCAGGTCCCACGGCTTCTCAAACGCCCGCGCAATGGCTTCGGCGTCTACGCTTTCAGGAAACGGGTTCCAGTTTTCGGGCTGGTTGCTGAGCGCCAGCCACTCGAACCGCCGCACGCCGCCCTTCACTGCTGCCGGGCGAATCTCGGGATCGTCCCACGTCACATCAAACGGATTCACCACCCGGAACTGATCGACGCCGAGGTCGCGCGCCATGCGCGAAGCCAGCGGAATCTCGTGCGCATTGTGTTCAAACGCCAGAAAGTTCCACGACAGCACCGGTGCGCGCCTGGCCCGCCTGCGCCTGGCTTCCACCAGCCGGCCGACATTCTCGAAGACGAGCTCCAGCTTGCCGTTGCGGCGGAAACGCTGGTAGACGGGCTGTGTTGCGCCATCGATCGACAGCACCATGAAATCGAGGCCGGATTCAACGTAGGCGTCCGCGTCGAACCGCGATACGGAAAGGCTCGTCGAGAGCGCCGTCGCCAACAGATAATTCTTCGCCCGGCGGATGAGCTTCGGTGTATTGAGGTTCAGCAGCGGCTCGCCGTAATTGCAGAAATAGACGCCAATCGCATGAGGGCCAAATCGTTTCAGCAGCGCCGCGAAGCGGTCTGCCGGCAGCGTGCCCTTGTGCCAATCGAATATCTGCAGCAGCTCGGAGCGTTCCGAGTGGACGCAACCCGGGCACGCCAACTGGCACATATCCGAGGGATCCACGACCAGACCGTAGGGCCGCGAGAGTACCGCCGTGCTGCGGGCATGGAAGTGATACTTGGCGAGGCATATATTGAGAATCTTGAGCGTCAGCGCCTGCGCCTGTGGCGCCTCGAAACGCGAGCGCAGACCGGCATATAAATCCGGCTTGAATCTCTCGACAACCGCGGCCGCGGAAGCCGCGCTCCGACACTGCCGGAGTTCCAGATCGATCTTCGACAAAGTGGGTAAGGCAGTATGGCCGCCATACAGGGAGGCGGGAACAAGGCGATGAAAGAGCACACTAAAGCGGCGATCCACGCGTTGTCGGCTCCTGCTGCAATTCTATCACCCGCAATCACCCGCAATGCTAATTGCGGTTGGTCCAGGCGGGTGCTTCCTGGGTGAGCTTCCCATCCCACTTGTCCAGTAATCGGCCGGTGGACGTGTCCCGCAGTTCATATTGTGGAACGAGGTCGCCATGAACGGTATTCGTCGAGAAGGCAACCTGCTTTCCTCCGGCCTCGAAGTGCCAATCGGCAATCATCATGCCGTTTCCAAATCGTTCGAGCGGCTTTCCGGGTCTGTAGATAATCAGGGTCAACGGGATTGGATACGATGTGCAGCAGTTCGCAAACTCGACAAGCCAGCCAGCCGCCAATTTGTTTCCGGCTAGCCTTGCAGAGGCAACGGACACTTGATCCTTCTCTTTCGGCGGCACTACTTCCTGGCCGTCGCTCTGAACGATGTGAACCCTTCCTTCGGAGTCAATGTCGATGGTGGTAATTGATTTGGCTGCCGCATTCTTAGCGGCAAACCCAGTCTGGAAAGCAGGCCGGAATATGACCACAACGACGAAGATCAGCGCAACGGCACGAACCGACGGGAACATATTCATTTACTACCGATTTGGTTCCTAACCACCGCCTGCATCATCCAGTTGTGCGACGTCCCAACATGTGCGGCCCTCACAAACTTCGCTACGCTTCGCCGGAATGCGCCGTAGGGAAACGCATCGGCCACTCTGACTACATAGCCTTCTTTCTCTGTCAGGTCCATTGTGTCACCCAACTTGCGCGCATAGTCATGATCCCATACGCCATCAAGAATGACGGGCACGGTGGCCAGATCGAGCACGCCAGCGTATAAGCGCGTTTCGTCCCACGATAAGCAGACGTTGTTTTCATCCCAGATGGAAAACACCATGAAGTACGTTGGGAGGTTGGCGTAGTGTAGCGTGTGCTGTGCGAACAGATTTTCGCCGCAGATTCTCCAGCCGGGGCTGATCTTCGACCGTATCTGTGCGTGAAGGTTCTTCACCCATCCGCGGCTCGGATGCGAGCTGCTATCCAGGCTGCGTGCATGGATATAGTCGGCATACATGGTCGTGTTTTCCCCATCCATCTTTTCGGTGATGACGACCCGGCGACGATCGAAGCAACTAGTGTCTTCGAGGACCCGGTCATCATTCGTCTTTCCGGGCGACCACGGCAGATGATACGTTCTTGGATATTTCACCCGGTCACGGAAAGCCGAAAGCATTCCGGCTGATGCCAGGACCTTGCGGACAGACTCGTCTCCGAAGAGTTCGCCTTTCGGTCCGTGTGCCGTCTGTGTTGATGATGTTTCCCCATTTGTCATAGACGGCGTCCCGGTAAAGATGGTCTGGCAGGACCACTTGCCGAATGCCCGCCGCCTGTCGTATCTGCTCGCAACTCAGGACGGTTTGTTCAGCCTTTCGATGGCAGCCGATCCGACCCTCCCGATCATCGCAGAGCGTGGCGCCGTTTTGGACGTAGTAGCCGCCATCGTCCCAAAGCCTGCGCTCCAGAATATGGTGGGAATCAAGGGGCGGTTCGACGCAACCGCAGATGACACACTTATAGCCGTCTCGCCGGAAGACGCTCTCCCGAAACGAGTCCCGATCCAGCAGTTCCGACCCGTCGTTCTCGATAGACATGGGCCACCAGCGAGTTCGCCCATATTTTCCATGATAACGTGACGTAGGATGAAGACATGGCTCTCTCAGTACCGGCTACGCTGCTGCTTCTGGCCGCCGCTTCCGCATGGGCACAGCAATCGTCTGTCGGCACCGGCCAATCGGACAATGCCGCAGGCCAGCCGGATAGAGGGTCGGTCAGTGGAGCTGTGACCTACGAGGACGGCAGGATTGTCGTGGGAGCAACAGTCTACGCGGATCCCATTGGCAAAGTCATGGCTGGCATCGCGCCTCAAAGCCAGACGGACTCGACCGGCAACTTCGAAATAGACCAGCTATCGTGGGGCCGCTATTGCGTTTCCGCCGCGCAGGAAGACGAGGGCTATCCCGCAAAGCTTTCTGCATTTTTCACCAGGAATCACGAGGCTCAGATCGTTACGCTCGACGCCGACAATCCAACTGTAACGGTCACGATCCGGCTGGGCCCAAAGGCTGGAATACTGACCGGCACCGTAGTCGACGCCGTGATTTCCATGCGGTTGAACCCGTGCGCCGATTTCCGGTGGGCCGCCGACCCTGACAATCTCCTGACCGGCACCGGCCTCGTCAACGCCAAGTTCCGAATGTTGATTCCATCCGGCACAGATGTTCTTTGGAAGGTCTGGCTCGACGGCTACAAGCCTTGGTATTATCTTGGTCATGCGGGAACTACGGACCAGTCGGTGGCTGGCTCTGTTCGGTGGGAACTGTGGTCAAGCCGTGAGAAGCACCCAAGGCGTGGTTGGCGGTTTAGTTATGCCAAATGCGCGCTGCCATTCGAAAGCATCGCCAGAGCCTGCCGCAGATCGGTGATGGAACCAACCGCCCCGATTTCCCGCGCGAATTGAGTGGCCATCCGGTAGGCCGATCCACCCAGTACAATTCTCGGCGCACGTTCGCCCAGTTTGGCGCGGACGGTTCGCACCAGTTCCGCTACCGACGGCAGGTTAGCCACGATGGTCGTGGAAATACAGAGCACATCGGCCGAACTCTCCTCGATGGAGGAAAGGACCGAAGAATGCGGCAAGTTGGTCCCAAGGAAGCGCACCGCCCAGCCATTAGCCTCCATGGCATCGGCCACCAGATTCGCGCCGATTTGATGCAGTTCCCCCGAAACACCGGTGACTACCATGCTGCCCCGTTGGACCGCTGCCGGAACCAGGCGCGGGTAGATGGCGGCGATGGCGTACTGCGTGATGGACGTGGCCATGTGCTCTTGCGCAACACTGATCCTGTTCAGCTCCCAGAGCTTGCCGACCCGATGCAGCGACCGGGCAAAGACTTCGACATAGATATCGATGTGGCTGTGGCCGGCGCGCAATGCCTCGTCTACGATGGTCAGCGCCGCTTGCCGTTGACCGCTCAGAATGGCTGCGAGAAAGACCTGTCCGGTCAGTTCCAGGCTGCCGCCCGAAGGCTGTGCGCCCGAAGCCGGCTCAGGCTCTGTACAAGCTTCGCGGCCCGGCGTGAGATAACTTGAAACCGCCTCGCGCTCCTCCGGAAGGAGCCACACCGAAAGGCGCCTTTCAATCTGCGCAAGGCTCTCTTCGAGCGTGTGCGCGGCGATACCGCGGGCGCCCAGCATCCCGGCAGTCCACCGCGCATAGTCGCCAAACGCCGCGGGCGAACCCGCCTCAATGGCTCCAGCGAGAAAGTCCACATGCAAGCACGCGTCCGCGGTGCAGAACTCGCGGCCGCGATCGCCATAGCGGTCAACCCACTCCGGATGGTTGCTAAAGAATTCATCGGTGATAGCTTGCGCCACGTTCTGCTTCACCGAAAGTACCTTCCGTGAAAGCCGGAACCGCTCGGAAACAGATTCGGGCATCATGTGCAAACGCCCGGCGCCGCTTCGACGCGGTTTCGACCGGCGCTTTTAGCGCGGTAAAGCGCGGCATCGGCGCGGCCCACAAACTCTTCCGGCGTTTCAGTTGCGATCCAACTGGCGACACCCAGGCTGGCCGTGATCCGCCTGGGACAGCCGGCTAGTTGGATATCCGCGATCCCTTTCCGGACACGCTCGGCGACGGCGATGGCGCCTTCAGTGGATGCCCCGGGCAGCAGCAGGACAAACTCTTCGCCGCCGTATCGCGCCGCCAGATCGTACGGGCGCAATTGACTTCCGAAAACCGCGGCGGCTTGGGCGAGCGCCTGGTCGCCGGTCATATGGCCGTACTCATCGTTGATCGACTTAAAGTGGTCCAGGTCGGCGATGATTACGCTCAGAGGTTCGCCCAGCCGCCGTGCGCGAGCAATCTCTCGTTGCAGGGCCTCGTGCAGCGTCCGCCGATTGGCCAGGCCCGTCAGCGCATCCGTGCGGGCCAACTGCGCGATGGTCTCATTGGCCAGCTTGAGCTCCCGGTTCTTCCGGGCAAACTCGCGCATCATCACCGATAAATCGTTCGTCAGTTTGAGGAGTTCAGTCTGAAAGGACTCATCGTGCCGGCGTTCCTCGGTCCCCAGCAGCAGGGCCGCGCCGCGGCACGCGACCAGCGCAGCTTCGAGCGTAATCGGACTGTGCTGCCCGTCGGCCGCATTCAGCCGCAGAGTGCCATCGCACGGATCTCCCGCCAGCCGCCGGCGGAGGGGCTCGGCGTCGGAACACACCAGGTAGTCCCATATGCTTAAGCCGACGTTCTTCGCCGGATCCGGCGGGAAGATTCGACGGCCGGCCCGATTGCGCGCGCGAATTGCGCCGTCCGGCGCCAGCAGCAAAGCAAACACGTCACCCGATTCCATCAGCCACTGCGAGAGCGCCAGAGGGTGGTCCGCGATGGCGTCGCTTACGGTTTGGACGCCGGCAGGGTCTTCGATGCGATTTGCGATCGTCAGGGACGTGCATGCCGCATCCAGTTTCAACCCCTGAGGCATCGACTCGTGCGACTGGTGATGCGCCTCGCTGCGGTGCCAGGCGCGGAACGATTCCTCGTCGGTCCATTGCGTAAGCAGCAGAAACACCGCCGGGTCCGCGGCATCCGTCAGGGCGTCGAGGCCGCGGAAACCAAGCGCCTTCTCGACCAGGCGAGGGCGGTTCAGGAAGGCCTTTCGGACTTCTTCCTCGAGGCCGTTGCGAACTCGAAACCGGGAGATGACTGTGACCACACTTGATTCTGTAGTGTGTAGATCGCCGCGATATTCTCCAGGATCGCGCCGAATCTTTCCGGCTGGCTACTCGGCTGGCTACTGCGCGAGCGGGTAGTCCATGCTACGCAGCAGCCACTCCCGGTTGGCGCGCACATCCTCGCGCAGGCGTTCGCAAAGCGCGTCGCGGTGTTCGTAGAGGCGATAGCCGTCCTGCTTTGCGTGATTGTCGAGCAGCGCTTTCACCAGGAACGGCATCACCATCGAATAGTCCGCCTGCATGCTTTCGGTGGTTTGCAGATATGTATCCTTATCCACCTTGCCCCAGGTTACGGCTTCGGCGGGCGGGCAGGAGGACAGCGAGCCATCGGTGACCGGCGCGGTGACAATCTGGACGTCGAACTGGTAGCCGCGCACGTTGGGCAGCCCCAGCACCTGGCCCAGAGCCGGCTCCGGCTGCAGGTTGTAATTCTTGGGCACGCCGCCGCCCAGAATCAGCGTGGCCAGGGCGTGGGCCGGGCTTTCGAACAATCCCCAGCGGTGGTAGGCGCAGGCCTCGAACACTTCCGCGTGCAGGTCCAGGTCGAACGCGTATGCGGGTAGGATGCCGGCGTTGCGCATGGCCCAGAGCTTCATGGAATTCAGGAACACACTGCCATCGGCGGGTGCGCCCACCAGCACGGGGATGCCCAGGCGATGGCAAGTCGCCAGCAGGCCGGCTGGCACTTCGTTGCGGCGCTCCTGCGCGGCATAATACGCACCGAGGCGATAACGCAGCTCGGTGCCGGTCATCTTCTTCTGAAACTCGGGGCGCGCCAGGCACGCGCTCAGGAAGCGGTCCTGATCGAGCAGCACGGCCTCGTCGAAGGCCATATCGGTAACGCGAATGGTGCCTTGCTCGCGCAGCGCTGCGTCGTCGCTGAAGATGGGCACCTCGTGAATGGGATGGTCTTTGTGCGCATCCAGGCTGCGATGCCCGTCGTGATAACAGACTGCGTCGGTGGTGCTGATGTAAGCGACCCATCCGGTTTCGAGCAGTGGAATGAGCCAGGCGAGATGCTGGCCGGAGACGGTGACCGGCCCGGAGATGGCCAGCGTCAGCGGGCAGCCCTCGCCGATGGCGCGGTCGAGAATGGTGTAGATACGCCGCAGGTATGCGCCGCCGAAGGCCGGCAGACAGTGCCGGAAAATCTCGTCGAGGGTGGCGCATTCATCGACGCGCCGGACGCGGACGGGGTAGCGTTGGGGCATCGATTTTGAAGATAGCATGGCGCGCGCGGCGGGCTGCTTCGGTGTGCGGCCCTACCGCTGCAGGTCACTCCGATCGCAGCGCTTCCATGGGATCGACGCGTGTGGCGCGGCGCGCGGGGAGCCATGCGGCGGCCAGCGCCGGCGCCACTACTGCCGCGGCGCTGAGCCCATATGAAAGCGGATCGAGCGGCGTCACGCCCAGCAGCATGGAGCGCGTGTACCGGGCGGCCACCGCCAGCCCGGCGAGGCCGATGGGCACTCCGACCGCGGCCAGGCGCAACGCTTCGCCCAAGATCAGGCGCTCGATCTGGCGCGGCCGGGCGCCCAGCGACATGCGCAGCCGGAATTCGCGCGTCCGCCGGTTGACGGCGTATAGCAGCACGCCGAAGAGCCCGGCGGCGGTCAACAGAACCACGCTGCCGCTCAGCGCGCTGCTGGCGGTGGCGACGAAACGGTCGACCGAAAGCGCTGCGTCCCTGGTTTTCTGTAAAGTGGTCGATTCGTATACTTTCGCTTCGGGGTCGAAACGCTGGACCTCGGCGCGGGCCGCACGGTCGAGGGCCGCCGGTTGGCCGGAGGTTTCCACCATCAAAGTGATATCGTCCGGCACCGTCTGGGCGAACGGTAGAAAGATAAACGGCGCCAGCGGTTCGTGCAAACTGTTGGACGGGCCATCCTCGGCTAACCCCACCACCTGGCGCGGCTGGCCGTCGATGCGGACCCATTCGCCCAGCGGATCGCGATTGCCGAACACAGTGCGGGCAAACGCTTGCGACACTACCACCGCCAGCGCGGCGCCCGCACGGTCGCGGCTGTCGATGCTGCGCCCGGCCACCACCCGGGTGCCCATCAGCGAGAAGTAGTTGCCGCCCACGTTGTTGAGGTACACGCCCATGGGCGCGCTCCCGGGGATCTCGACGCGCGCCGTGAACCCGCCGCCGGAGCCGCTCAGGGGGAGCCGCCGCGCGTACGTCGACCCGCGCGCGCCCGGCAGCGCGGCCAGCCGCTCGCACACCTGATCACACCAGGCAGCCCGTGGAATCTGCAATGCGGGGACCACAGACAGGGCCAGGACCTTCTTGTGCGGATCCAGGCCCGGCCGTATCCCGGTACCGTGATAAAGGCTGGTCAGGAACAATACAGCGATTCCGAACAGCGTCACGCTCACTGCCATCTGGCTTATGACGAGCGCCTTCTGCTGCCAGCCGCGGCGCCGTATCGTCGCGCCCTGGGTCTGCTTCAACACATCGGAAATGTTGAGCCTGGCCGCGCGGAGCGCAGGCGCCAGTCCAGCTACCAAAACGGCGAGAAGGAGCGCCCCCGCCGAGAATGCGAGCACGCGATAATCCAGCCGGATACCGTAATCCAAAAAAGGAATCCATCGCATGTTCGAACTGCGACACCTTCTCCATCAGAAACTGGCCCAGCAGAAGTCCCAGTCCGGCGCCCGCCAAGGTGAGCAGAACGGTCTCCACCAACAACTGACGTGCGACTCGCCAGCCTCCCCCGCCCAAGGCGATCCGCACGGCCAATTCCTTGCGGCGCACTTCGCCCTGCGCCAGCCGCAACTGAGCGACGTTGGCACAGGCCACGAACAGGACCAACCCCAGCACGGCTGCAATGCCGCCGCCGAACGCCAGGTCGAACGCCAACGGCCGCGCAAAGGATTCGAGCGATGTTCCCGAACCGCTGCCGGGCGCGGGTTTGTGCTTTCCCGGGCCGCGAATGGCGGCGTCCAGTTCCGCCCCGGCGCGTGCCGCCGTCAGGGGGGCGCGGAATCGCTGCGACGATCTCGAACTGATCATTGCGCGACTGCATTTCCTCCCGGTGGCCCAGCGTGGAGAACCAGCCGTCGGGACCAACCCAGACGCCCACCAGAAGGCCCCGCTGAAGGCCCGTGAAGGCCTCCGGCAATACGCCCGCCACCAGGAATGCTTTATGGTTGAGCAACACAGTCTTGCCCACGATCCGCGGGTCGCTCGCGAAGCGGGTCTGCCACAGCCGGTAACCGAGCACGGTCTCCGGTCTTCCGGCCGCCTCACCCAGCGACGCGCGGCCCAGCGCGGCCTTCACACCCACGACTCGAAAATAGTTCGCGGAGGCGGCCTGAATGATCACCAGGTCGCTTCCTTCGCCCACCTGGACGCCGCGGCGCCGTGTAGCGACGACTTGGGCCCGGCCCTCAAGCGCCTTGGCCATGTCGAGGTAATCCGCCCAACCGTACATCATCCAGTTGCCGTCGTCGCCGCGCGAATTCACCGACCACAGCTCTTGCGGCCTTTCCACAGGCAGGGGCCGCAAGAGGGCGGCATCGCCGACGGCGAACAGACCAGTGGTCAAGCCGATCCCCAGGGCGATCGAAAGCACGGCTAACGCCGTGGCGCCGGGGTTCTTCGCGAGCAGGCGAAGAGCCAGGCGTAGGTCGCGGCTCCACTCAACGGGCGACATAATCGATATGCGCGGCAAGTCAGAGGCCAATCGCCGACCCAGTAAAATCAACGTGATTTTAAGCTCCCATTGTGTTATTTAAGCCAGGGGTCGTCCGGTTGTGGGACTCTGCTGCGCGGCACCGGGCAGCGGAAACCCTTGAGCGGCTACTTGAGTTGGAGGGGGTTGAACCAGCGGAGTCCGGGGAAGCGGGCAAAGTCCGCATCCGCGGACACCAGCTCTGCCTGGTATTCGATGGCGAGTGCCGCCAGGTGCGCGTCCGTTGTCAGGTTCCCGGCGGTTCCCAGACGGTCCAGCAGACCAAACAGGATTTCGGCGTGACGGTCACCCGGCGTGACGATCTGCACTCGCGGAACGTTGAGCCACGCGCGGACTGTGCGGATCGCGTCCTTGGTAGCCATGGGAGCATTCAGTATTGCCCGGTGCGTGCTGATTCGAATGAAAACCGAGGGCGGTTACCCAGGGCATCCCTACTGGGTGCGACTGCGTGAGAGTGCGCTCCCACCATTCGCGCGCGCGGGCGTGTTCGCGCGCATCCGAGTCATGGGCGTGGACCAGAATGTTAGTATCGGGGATGAGCGCGTCCACTACCTGGACATTTTCTTCAGAAACTCTTCGGCTTCCAGGTCGTCCAGGAGCTGATTGAGCTTGTTCGTATCGATTCCCGGCTTAAACTGAAACGAATGCTGCTCCACTCTAAACCGGACGTTGTGTTCCTTTTCAGTCGCGGACAGTCCTGCGCGTAGAGCTTCATTGACGACCTGTTTCAGCGTGCTTTTCTGGCGCACAATACGGCGGCGGAGTTGCTGCGCAACGTCGGGTTCGATGGTCAGGGTTGTGCGCACAAAGGCATCATATCACTCCTGCTAGAATCGCCATGTGATGCGCACGTGGCTCACGCTGCCCAACCTCTTCACGCTAGCCCGGCTGGTGCTTGCGCCCGTCATCGTTTACGCCATCTTGCAAGGCCGCGCCTTCGCCGCGCTGTCGATTTTCGCAGTGGCCGCCGCCACAGACTTAATCGACGGCTACCTGGCGCGCCATTTCGGCGCCGCCTCGGCAACCGGCGCTTTTTTCGATCCCATCGCCGACAAGCTACTGCTGACCGGCGTGTACCTGGCGCTGGCGCTATCCGGCAGCGTACCCTGGTGGCTGGTCGGCGTGATCTTCGGGCGCGACCTGTTAATTCTGGCCGCATCCGCGGTGGCGCTTCTGGCAACCAGGCTACGTGCGTTTCCACCCAGTGTATGGGGCAAGGCGTCAACTTTTTTTCAGGTCCTCACGGCCGTGGCTTTTCTGGGCCGTAACGCCTTCGGATGGCCGATTTTGGCCACATTATCCGCCGCCCTGATCTGGCCCACGCTGGCGTTGACCGTCTGGAGTGGAATGCATTACGGTTGGCGCGGCGCGCGGCTCTTACGACCGGATTGACGGGCGAACGCCGTGGGAGTAGTCTAGAAGTGGACGGGTTTTAAGATGACTCGGTACACCCCCGCGCGGCATTATCTCACGTTCGGAATCGTAGCCGTCGGGCTGGCAGGCTTCTCGGCCTGGCTGGGCATCGACTGGCTACCCGCTTTCATTCCCGCCGCGCTGTTTTTGCTCAGCGCCGTGCTGCTTCTGGCGCTGGCTTTACAACCCGCCGTGGAGATCCACGAGGGATACCTGGCGGTGGGTAAACGCATTGTGCCGTGGATGGATATCCGGCGTCTGGACCGTCCGGGAAACTGGCTGTCGCCGCTGCTGGTGCGCATCACGCTGTTCGACGATTCGCGCATGCTGGTGGTGTACCCCGGCGATCTGGATTCGTGCAACAGCCTGCTGCGGCATCTGCGCCGGCTTTCCCGCGACGCACTCATTGATGGCGTTCCGTACCGTCAGTTCTGGGGTGAAGTGCTGGCGCCGGGCGGCGACCGCAGGCAAACGCCGCCGCCGCGTTACCGGATGCTGCTGCCGGAGGACGAGGCGGAAGTCGAGCGCCTCTATCAACGGCTGAAGACGGTTGGCCATCTGGATCAGAAGAACTCCTCGGACGAGAAGTAGTCCGTGGCGCGCCGCCATTCGCTTTTCCTGAAATTTATCGTGTGCCTGGGCGTTTGCGCCGGCGTTCTGCTGGCGCTGGCGGCTACGCATGCGTGGTGGATGACGGCGCTAGGCAGGCTGCTGGTGAACGACCAGGGGCCCGCGCATGCGGATATCGCAGTGGTGCTGGCCGGCGATTACTATGGCAATCGCGTGGTGCGCGCCGCGGAACTGGTGAAGCAAGGGTACGTGCCCAAGGTCCTGGTGAGCGGCCCGGACATGCTGTACGGATTTTACGAATGCGACCTGGAGATTCCGTTTGCGGTGAAGCGCGGCTATCCGGAGGGCTGGTTCATCCGGGAACCCAATCGAGCGCGCAGCACGCGCGAGGAGGCCGCCGTGGTTTTGGCGGATCTGCGGGGCCGCGGCGTGCATCGATTCCTATTGGTGACCAGCGACTTTCACACGGCGCGCGCGGCGCGCATCTACCGCGCCCAGTTGCAGCGGCTGCGCGCCACGGATCCCGATCTGGATATGCGCGTGGTGGCCGCGCCCGATAAGTACTTCCGGGCCGACGGCTGGTGGCGCAATCGCGAAGGGCAGAAGGTCTTCGTGATGGAGTGGCTGAAGACCGTGGCCAATCTGGCGGGGTTGTAGAGCATGTGGGAAGCGCTGCGTACGGTCCGCGTTTATTTGTGGCGTTACCGCGGAAGCCTGGCGCTGGGGCTGGGCGCGCTGGTGCTGAAGGATTTAGCGGGCGCGGCGCAGCCGCTGGCGATCCGCGCCGCGATCGATACCCTTTCGCACACGGCCGGCATGGCGAACTTGCTGCGCTACGCGGGCTACCTGGTGGGGCTCGCGCTGCTGAAGGGCCTGTTCCAATACTGGATGCGCGTGATCATCATCGGGGTCTCGCGCGATATCGAATACGACCTGCGTAACGATTTGTTCCGCCACCTGGTGGAGCTGTCGCCGGACTATTACGGGCGCATGCGCACCGGCGACATCATGGCGCGCGCCACCAACGACCTGAACGCGGTGCGCATGATGTTGGGGCCGGGCATCATGTACTGGACCGAGACCAGCCTGACATTCTTGCTGGCCATCGCGATCATGGTCGCGGTGGATTGGCGGCTGGCGCTGCTGGCGGTGCTGCCGGCGCCGCTGGTGAGCCTGGCGGTGATCTTCTTCGGGCGCGCCATTCATGCGCGTTTCGAGCGCATCCAGGCGATGTTTTCCGATATCAGCAGCCGGGTGCAGGAGAACCTGGCCGGCGTGCGCATGGTGCGGGCCTTCGTGCAGGAACAAGCCGAGCTGCGCCATTTCGAGGAATTGAACCGCGCCTACATCGCGGAGAATATCCGGCTGGTGCGCATCTCGGGCGTTTTCCAACCGCTGCTGGAGGCGCTGATCGGGCTCACGTTCCTGGTAGTGCTGTGGTATGGCGGTGGGCAGGTGCTGGCCGGGCGCATCTCGCTGGGCAGCTTCGTGATGTTCAACACCTACATGGGCATCCTGGTATGGCCGATGATCGCGCTGGGATGGGTGGTGAACCTGATGCAGCGCGGCGGGGCATCGCTCGCGCGCATCAACCAGATCTTCGAGGAGAAGCCGTCGATTGCCGCTCCGGCGCATCCTTTGCGATTGGCGCGGGTGCGCGGCGAAATCGAATTCCGCAACGCTACGGTGGCGTATCCCTCTGGGCCGGCGCTGGTGCGCGCACTCGATAACGTCAGCCTGAAGATTGAGGCGGGCGCAACGGTGGCGGTAGTGGGACACACCGGCGCGGGCAAGAGCACGCTGGCCGGACTGGCGCCGCGCCTGATGGACCCGACCGAGGGAAGCGTGCTGCTGGATGGCACGGACCTGCGCGATCTATCACCTGACGAACTGCGGCGGCACATCGGATTCGTTCCGCAGGAGACGTTTCTGTTCAGCGCGACCATCGCGGGGAACATCGCCTTCGGGGTGGAGGATGCCACGCCGGAGGAGATCCGGCGCGCAGCGGAGCTGGCCGGACTGGCGGGCGATATCGAATCGTTTCCCAAGGGCTACGAGACCATGGTGGGCGAGCGCGGCATCACGCTATCCGGCGGCCAGAAGCAGCGTACGGCGATTGCGCGCGCCATCCTGCGCAACCCGCGCATTCTGATTCTGGACGACGCGCTTTCGAGCGTGGACACGCTGACCGAGGAGCGCATTCTCGAGGGGCTGGCGGGCGCGATGCGCGGCCGCACCGTGATCCTGATCTCGCACCGCGTTTCGACCGTGCGGCAGGCGGATCGCATCGTGGTGCTGGAACATGGGCGCATCGTGGAGCAGGGCACGCATGCGGAACTGGTATCGGGGGGCGGCTACTACGCCGATCTTTCGCAGAAGCAGATGCTCGAAGAAGAGCTGGAGGCGATTTAGGCGGCGCCGATCGGGCGTAGAATGGAGGCATGCGGTGGCTGCCGATTGCGGCGATGGCTTTGTGCTGCGCGGCTCCGGTCCGGTGGGCGGAGGCGCAATCCATGCAGCCCACCGATCTTGCCGCCGGGAAGTTGCTGGTGGCCAGCCGGGATTTGCCGGATCCCAACTTCGCCAAGACGGTTATCCTGCTGGTTCAATACGATGAAGACGGCGTGGTTGGCCTGATTCTCAACCGCCGCTCGAAGGTGCCGATTTCGCGGGTGCTCGGCGAAGTGGCCGGCGCTAAGGCGCGGCCGGATCCTGTTTATGCGGGCGGCCCGGTGGGCCGGACCGAAGTGCTGGCGCTAGCGCGCGGCCCGTCTGGCGATGCCAAGCGTGTGTTCGGGGACGTCTTTGTGGTTTCTAGCAAAGAAGCCATGGGTAAGACATTCGCCTCCGCAACGGACGCCGATACGGTGCACGTCTACCTGGGCTACTCCGGATGGACAGAGCCGCAATTGGAGAACGAGATGGACTTGGGCGCGTGGTACATTTTTCCAGCCAGCGCCAAGATGGTGTTCGATGCCGATCCGGACTCGCTATGGGATCGGCTGATCCGCCAGACTGAGCTGCGGATCGCCTCCCGCGGCGCCGGCAGAAGACCGCCGGCGCTCGACTAAGATCAGTCTACTTCTCCTTTTCCTTCTCGTGCTCGGTGTCCTTCTTGGGCTTTTGCGTGGGCTTTGCAGCCGGTTTTGGCTGGGACTGGGGCACCGGCGGCGCCGGCCGCGGAGTGGCTTGCGGTGCGGGCCTCTCCGCCGGCTTGGCGGCTGGCGGCCGGCTTTCGGGTGCGGGCGTTGCCGGAGGCCTGGCGGCGGGCGGCCGGCTTTCGGGTGCGGGCGTTGCCGGAGGCCGCGCGGCGGGCGGCCGATTTTCGGGCGCGGGCTGAACCGGACGCGGGTTAGTCTGCGGTGTGGGCCTTTGCGGCTGGTTCGGCGCGGGAGCCGGGGGCCGGTTTGCGGGCGTCGCGGGAGGGGCCGGCGCTTTCGCGGCCGGGGCCGGTGGAGCGCTGTGGACCTGAGGCGTGACCTGTTTCGCGGCGGGCGCAACGCGCACGGTGGGCGCGGCTGCCGCGCGGGAGGGCGGCACTGACTGGCGAATAGCCTGCATGTTCAATGGCCGGCCGGCATTCTGCTTGATGGCGGCTTGCTGGGCCGCAAAGGGAACCGGCGGAGCAGGCGGCGCCTTCTTGGCCACAATCTGTACACTCATCGCGCGCGCGGGAGGCCGCGGCGCAGGCCGCGCGCCAGCAGTGGGAGTGAGGGCCTCCTTGACCGGCACCACGGAGGGCGCCACGGTAAAGTGCGCGGCTTGCACCTGCGCCACTTGAGCCTTTGGAACAAAAATACCGCCCTGTTTCACGGGCCGTCCGCTGGCGAATCCGGTTTGCGGCATGGCAGTGACTGCATTGGGCGCAGCCATGTTCGCGAAGTGCTGGTTCACAACCACGTTAGTGGTCTTATTCACGTATACGTTGTTGTATACGTTAGTAATGTTCACCGTACTGACGATGGTAGTGTTCGATACATTCATGGTCCGGAAGTAATTCTGGCTTATGCTGTAAGAAGGCGCGTAGACCTCGCCCGGTCCCAGCGCGACCCAGCCCACAGCCCCGCCGCCGATGGAAAGTGAGGCGCCAAAATCGCCGCCGCCGAAAAACGCGACGAGCGCCGGCGCATAGACCACAGTCACTGCCGGCCCGCCGGCCACGATAGCCATCGGTCCGGGTACCCAGCCCCAGCCGCCGTTGGCATAGGCCCAGCGGCCGTAGTGAGACGGTGCGAAGCCCCAGGGGGAATCGTCGACCCAGGTCCAGCCCCACGGGTCGATCCAGGCCCAATGGCCGTCGTGATACGGCGCCCATCCGGCAGCCACAGTGGGATACCATACCGCGCCATATCCCGGCGTATCGCGCCAATTGCCATAGCTATCCAGTTCTTCGTATCCGATCACTCCCGGCGGCAGATAGCGGGCGGACTGACTGTGCGCCTCGCGGGCGTCGCGGTCTTCGGTCCATCCTTCGAACTCGTCGGCCGGCGGCACAATGCCAACGTCAAAGGCAAGTTGATCGGAGCCGGAGAGCTGCGCGCTGTTGCCCGCGCGCAAGGTGAAAGCCTGGCCGCCGCCAGTGACTTCCGCTTCGCCGTGGCGGACCACCACCCATGAAGTGATGGCATCCGGGTCGGCATTGAAGCGATACTCGCCATCGCGCAAGATGGTGACAGCGGCGTTGGGCGTGTCCACTTCAAAGCTGTCGTCTTCGTCCATATGGCGCACACGCAGGACGAACTCGCCCTGAGTGAAGCGGATCTGCCCGAAGTGGTCGTCCAGATCCAGAAAACCAAGACTCGATTGCGGGCCCACCCGCAGTACGGCATTGTTCAAATGCAGCTCGGCGCGCGCGTCGGTATCGGTCCACAGGGCATCGCCCGTAGTGAAGGGCCGGTTCACGCCGGCGGGCGCCCAGTCATCCGCGCCGGCGGGCAGAATGGAAACATTTCCGGTAACGTAGTTCAAGTCCGCGACGCGCGTGGGCGGGTCCTGAGCGTGAACGGCCAACACGAACAGGCTGCAAAATGTTGCTGTAAGTAATAAATGGGTAGAGTGCTTTAATACTCTTCTGGTAGCCAATGCTAGTGGTCTCCCTGCGTCCACTGACGTAAGTGTAACAGATACAGTTGCGCGCGGGAAGCCGGGTAAAGCAACTTTAATGGAGTTGCTACTTACAATCAAAGCTTGTGTAGTCGTTCGAATCGCCCGTGCCTTTGTAGACCGCGATTTGCGGATATGGACAGAGCGGCCGGGTCATGCGGACGCCTTTGGCGGAGTTATCATCGACGTATTTGGTGGCGACGATGGCGCCGGGGGCCGCGCCTTTCTCGACCCACTGTTCGAGCGCATCGTACATGCCATGCTCCGGGCCTTTGGCAGTGGTGGTGCCAAGCTGCCCGAATGAGCTGGGGCCCGGCCCGCCAATGCAATGCTGCATCCCGGGGACCATATAGAGACGCACAAAGCTCTCCCTGGAACGAGTGCCCATGGCGTGGAGTATGCCATTGTAATAATTAATACTGTTCGTTGGAGAGATAGCAGGATCGTTCCAGCCGTGATATAGGATGAGCTTGCCGCCGCGAGCCTGAAAGCCATGCAGATCGGTTTCCGTGGCGTTGAGAGCGCGCGCGGTTTTCTCATCGGCGGTTTGGAGAGCGGTATCGACCTTAGCTGTGAGAGGATTCCAGGTAGGATCTTCGAACACCATGTAGCGGAAATAATTTTCCATATAGAGTGAGCTGCTGCTGCCACCCGGTCCATTGCCGATGAGCCAGGGAACCCAGCCGCCGCGTCCGTCTTCGGCGCCGGGGGAGTAACCGGGAAAGATAGGCGCGCCCTGCGAGTTGCGTCCGCCGGCATAGAGTTTCTTGAGAGACGCGACCTGCGGCGCGGTGAGGCAGGCGCGCGAATCCACATCCTTGCAAAGGAGCGTGGCGGGATCGAAGTGACAGCGGGTAGGATCGTTGAGGATGCCGTCCCTCACGCCGTCCTGCTCGTCGCACGCCGCGAGGACGGCGGCGGCGATGGCGGGAAACTTGATGCTGGAGATGTAGCCGGCGGGATCGGTGTAGATAGCCTGACTGATATCGACACCGGCGGCCAGCATGTGGGTCCAGAAGTTGGCGGGCGCGCCGGCGAGGATACCGTCATAGTCGGCGGGAAAGCGCTGGGCTTCCATGAGGGCTTCGCGGCCGCCATCGGAGCAGCTATCGAAATAAGCGTGCTGCGCGGGCTGGCTGTAGAAGGCCTGCACGAGGCTCTTGGCGTTGACAGAAGTAAGGTGCAGGGCGCGATAGCCGAAGTCAGTCACTTTTTCCGGGTGATGGTAGGCCCAGCTGGCGTCCTCGCCGTCGGCTTCGTGTCCGGTGTCGGTGCCGGCGGTGGCATAGCCGCGCTTGAGGTTGACGCCCATGGAGTTGAATCCGATGACGCCGGCGAATCCGCCGTTGCCGACGCCCAGGAATTTGCCGTTCCAGCCGGCGGCGGGCAGCCACACTTCAAAGCGAATGTAGGAATCGGGGGTGGGCTTGATGACGCCGGCCACGCGGCAGAATGCGGGGAGCTTGTCGATGGCGTTGCCGTAGGGCGGGGTGAAGGCGCCGGCGGGGACGGATTGGGCGGTAGAGATGGTGGTATCCGGGAGCGCCGTGGCGGCAAGGCTCTCACAGGTGGCGGCGCCCGCGGGCAGGGCGGGCAGGGCGGCCAAGATGGCCAGGGCGGTCAGAGTGCGCATGGTGGGATCATAGCAGGTGGCGCTAGAGGGGGTGGTTTGTGTAACATCTCGTAACATCCGGATGCGCGCTGCATGATTTGGACGAATAGGTTCGCCTATTATTCGCCTATTGGGTTCGATCGGTAATTTTTCGTTGGGTTCGTGTATTTGGGCAAAATAGCCCGCACCGGTTTCGCGCCGTCTTAGATGTGGTGCGGCCGGGCGCACGAACAGTGTGCCGCGTACTGTCCCTGGGTTGTTAGTGGTTGGCCCGGGGCAAAGTCTCACGCGGCGCGCTACGTTCTCGCGGGAAAGGCGGGCCGAATATCGATTAAAACAATTTAATGAAAGCGCCGGGGCGATTAGGTTGGATGTACAATCTCCAAAGGCCGGGACCCAAAATGGAAATTCTGGTTTGAGGAGGTACTTATGAAAAGGATTGCTTTCGCGCTGGTTGCAGTTGCAGCAGTTGCCGGCGTAGCCGCCTACATCGGCCCCGCATATGGACAAGCGAATGGAGAGGCCGCGCCAATCTTCGTAAAGAAAATTCCCCCGGGATACCGCGACTGGAGGTTGATCTCCGTCGCCCACGAAGAGGGCAACCTGAACAGTATTGGCGCCGTCTTGGGCAATGATGTGGCTATCAAGGCCTACCGCGAGGGGAAGCTTCCATTCCCGGACGGCACAATCATTGCTGCTTTGCACTACAGTCACGTCGCATCGGACGAAAACAACAAGGTCTTTGGCCAATCCCAATCTTTCGTCGCCGGCCCCCAAACGAACATTCAGTTTATGGTCAAGGACTCGAAAAAGTACGCCGCGACGGGCGGCTGGGGGTTCGCTACATTCAAAGACGGCAAACCCGCCGACGACGCGTCCATGAAAAGCTGCTTCCCGTGCCACAATCAGGCCGCGCGCGACCTTGTCTTCACGCGGTACGCACCCTAACGATTTGAAGCCGCTTAAGGAGTGACTGGCCCGTGACATGGCTTATTAGAGTCAGTCCGCAGCGGATGGATGAAAACCGCCCGCAGTAACAGGACTCAAGAGACGTTAGTCGAACTGAATAGAGATGTATGCCCCGGGGGTGGCGAAACCGGCAGACGCGAAGGGCTTAAAAAGTCCGATTCGGGTCAGTCGGCGTTTCGTGCTATCCTTGAAGCCGTGCGGGCGTGGCGGAATCGGCAGACGCATCGGACTTAAGCGAAAACTTGAGTGCCCGCCGGGAAACCGGCGATGGTAGAACTGCTCAAAGTCGGGGAACCCTGTGACATGGCGATCCCGAGCCAAGCCCTGCCGGAGCAATCAGCGTTCCGGTTGGGGAAGGTGTAGAGACTAGACGGGCAGCGCCTAATCCCGAAACTGATTTGGGGCATGGCGAAGGGATAGTCCAGACCCCAAACCTTGCTGCAATCAAGCGGGGGCGGCGAAAGCCGTAGTGGCAAGAAAATCCGTTGGACCGCA
>DATKFU010000148.1:0-12535 GCA_035511215.1 Bryobacteraceae bacterium
GTGCCGGCTTCGACTACAGCCACCGCCGCCGCCCACCCGGAATGCGCGCGGAAGCCGATGGCAGCGCGTCGGGCGGCGCGCGCCGCGTCTTTTTCATACCCCGTTGTGGCCGCAGGCCATGGCGCATTCACTCGAAAACGATCTGCGCAATCACCAGTTGCGGCAAGGCCTGATTCCAGCTATCCGGAATACTGTCGAAGGCCAGGCGAAAATCCTTGATCTCGCCAGGCGCCAGGCCGCCGATCTTCCGGCTGACAATGGGCACCCGCTCGCGCAGCACCAACTGGCCATATGGATCGTAGAACACGCAGTTGATTTCCACTACGCGCAGGTTGCGGTTGCCGTTGTTGCCGATCTTGCCCGTGATCTCGACCACCGCCTGTTTCATGTAGCTTTCGTGCTTCTGCATTTCGACGTCCACCAACTGCAGGTTGCGCACGTAAGCCTTCGCCTCGGCCGTGAGAGGCGCGGGCGGCGGCGGCGGGCGATGCGACGCCCGGTCGAGGTATAAGAAGAAGCCTGCGCCCAGGATCACCGCCAGCGCTACTACCAGCGCCGCGACGGGAATGCTCTGCTGTTCGGTTGTTGTTTTAACGACCAACGTGACGATCTTAACACGTCACTTCCTGCGCGGATAACAGGTCGGGAGGCCTGTCCTGCAATGCCGGGTGTTACACTCCGGGCATGGTTCAGTACCGCATTGACCGCGGCGCTCCGAAACGTGGAGGCCGCGGCGCGCTAGTCACCCTCATTGTCCTCGCGATAGTGATTTTGCTGGGGGCGCGCTCGCTGGCTTCCTTCTCCATCGAATACCAATGGTGGAAAGAGTTGGGTCAGATCGACACATGGCTCGCCATGCTGGCCTACGGATTTGCGCCCATGCTGGCCGCCACTTTGATCGCCTTCGGCGCCCTATGGGTGGCGCACGCGCGCGCGCTGAAATTTGCCGGCACGGGACTCTCCGAGCATCGCCTCTACGCCTGGATCTCCAGCGCCGGCCTGTTGTTTGTCGGATATCTCATCGCGGCCGGCTCCATCGAGACCTGGACCGTGGTCCGCTATATCGGCGCCCGCGGCGTTTCCCCCGAGGCCAATGCGTGGCGCGATTCAGTCTTCGATCTGCCGCTCAAATTTTATCTGTTCGATTTGCCGTTCTACTCCGATCTGCGCGGCTATTTACTGGCGTTAGTCATTGTCAGCGTGCTGGTCTACTGGATCGCGGCGCGCGGCTGGCAGCTCCGCTATAAGCTGCCGGAAATGGCCGACCTGCGGCAAATCGACCCGTCGTTCTTCCGTTTGGAGGGCGGGCTCGAAAGCCGTTTCCTGCGCGGCGCGCTGGTCGTTTTCCTGTTCGCGCTATCTCTGCGATTCTTCCTGGCGCGGTATCAAATGGTGTACGACGATCATGGGTTCATGGTCGGCATCGATTACGTGGATCTGAATTTTGCGCTGCCCTTGCAGTGGCTGGCAATCGCGGCCTGCGTGGCGGCCGCCGTGCTGGTCTGGCTGCGGCGCTGGATCCTGGCCGCCAGCATGGCGGTCTCCCTGGTGGTGCTGTTCGCCGTGCCGCGGCTGGTGGATTCGTTTTATGTGCGTCCCAACGAGATTTCCATCCAGCGGCCATTCATCGGAACGCATATTCACGCCACGCGCTCGGCTTATGGGTTGGAGAAGCGCATGACCGAAACCGACTTCACCGTGCACCCCAACGCGCCCATCGATCCGGCCTTGTATAAGGGCACCCTCGACAACGTGCGCCTTTGGGACGTCGGCGCATTCCATAACACCATCACGCAGATCCAATCGCTGCGTCCGTATTACGTTTTCTCGGATACCGATGTCGACCGCTACACCATCGACGGCGCTTACCGGGAGGTGCTGCTGACGCCGCGCGAACTGGATATCAATCAGTTGCCGGCGGGCGCGAGCGCCAGCTGGATCAACCCGCACTTCGTATACACACACGGGTATGGAGTCGTGCTGGCGCCGGTGAGCAAACTTACGCCGGATGGGCTGCCCATGCTGCTGATCGAGAATGCGCCCCCGGAGATCAAGACGCCAAGTTTGAAGCTGACGCGGCCGGAGATTTATTACGGCGAAGTGGTGCAGGAGCCGGTCTTCGTGCGCACCAAGCAGGAGGAGTTCAACTACCCGTCGGGTGAGGATAACAAGTTTTCGCAGTACGACGGCACCGGCGGCATTCCGATTTCCTCGGCGGCGACGCGCGTGGCGGCGGCGGTGCGCGGGGGGGACATCAACATCCTGCTGAGCAATCCGATTACGAGCGACAGCCGCATGATGATCCGGCGGAACATTAAGGAGCGGCTCGAGACGCTGGCGGGGTTCATCGCCTGGGACCACGATCCGTATCTGGTGATCACGGATGAGGGCCGCCTGGTATGGATGGACGACGGCTACACGTATTCGAACTCGCATCCTTACTCGCGCACGGTAGAGGTGCCGGATTTGGGCGAGGTCAACTATTTGCGCAATGCGGTAAAGGCTACTATCGACGCTTACGATGGCACTACGCGGCTTTACATTTTTGCGCCCGACGATCCCATTGTGCGGGCATATCAGCGGCTATTTCCCACGCTCTTCCACGCCGCCGCGGAGATGCCTGCCGATTTGCGAAGGCACGCGCGGTATCCGGAGACGCTGTTCCGCGTGCAGGCGGAGATCTACCGGACTTATCACATGCTCGATCCGCAGGCGTTTTATAACAAGGAAGACATGTGGGACCTGGCGAAGTACACCGCGGCCCAGGAGGGCCAGCCGGAGACGGTTTCCCCGATGTATGTGGTCGCCAGCCTGCCGGATCAGAATCAGGCGGAGTTCATGTTGTTGTTGCCGTTCACGCCGCGCAATAAGGACAATCTGATCGGGTTGATGCTGGCGCGGTGCGATGGGGAGCACCTGGGTGAAATCGTAGTGCTGCAGCTGTCCAAGCAGGAGCTGATTTTCGGGCCGGCGCAGATTGCGGCGCGCATCAATCAGGAGCAGACGATTTCGAAGGACTTGACGCTGTGGAATCAGCAGGGGTCGCACGTGCTGCGCGCCCAGACCCTGGTGCTGCCGGTGGATAGCACGTTCCTGTATGTGGATTCTATTTATATCCAGTCGAGCGCTACCAGCATGCCGCAGTTGAAGAAGATCGTGCTGGCGGTGGGGAATCGGCTGATCTATACGGATACTTTCGAGCAGGCCCTTGCGCAGCTTTCGCCGGGCGCGCAGGCGTTGGTTCAACAGGCGGAGGCCCCGGGGGCCAAGCCGGGAACCGCGGCCGCGGCGGCGGTGTCGAGCACCGCGGATCAGCGCCTCGAGCGCGTACGGGCGCATTTGCGGCGGTATCGGGAGTTGGCCGCGCAAGGAAAGTGGGCCGACGCCGGCAAGGAATTGGAAGCCATTGAGGCCGAAGTGAAGTAGAGCCATGCGTCGGCAATAATGCCGGCGCGGCACGCACGGTGCGTTATCCTCGCGGGGGGATGGTGGCGGCGGAGCGACTCGAACGCTCGACCTACGGATTATGAGACCGTCGCTCTAACCAGCTGAGCTACGCCGCCCTTCTTATCGAGTTTAACAGACCGGTCGCGGGACCGGCGTATACTGGGTTGAATGTCATTGAACCGCCGTCATTTTCTATTTGGAGCCCTGGCTGCACCGGTGCTCGCGGCAACTAAGAAGCAAACGGTTGCGGCGCGCCCCAACATTGTTCTGATTGTGGCCGAGGATCTCGGCGCTTACATGGTCGGGTGTTATGCTAACTCGGAAGTGCGCACGCCGAATATCGACCGGCTGGCGCAAACTGGAGTGCGCTTTCACAACAGCTTCTCCTGTTCTCCGGTGGTGACGGACCAGACCGCTTTCGCCGCGGCGGGCTACAATTGCGCCCGTAGCAGCTCGGACGCGCAAGCCGCCGGGTTTCTGGATGCGCAGGCGCCCGCCAAGCCGTTCTTCCTGGCTGTCGCATGGCCCAGTCCAAACGCCGTGGCTGCATCCCAGAAAAACCTCGAGCTGTACTCGAAGACCGGATTCGAAACCGTCGGCTGGGACTTCGAGGCGGCCAATGCCACCCATAAAGAAATGCTGCGCGATATTCCCGGCAACCTGCGCAAGTACGCTGCGGCACTGACCACGCTGGACGACCAGATTCCCGCGCTGCAGGCGACGCTGCAAAAGCGCGGCGTTTGGGACAACACGCTGATCGTTTTCACCAGCAATGGAGGGTATCTACTCGGCAAGCATGGGCTCTGGGGTGACGCGACGGCGTCGGATCCGGTGAATATGTATGAAGAGGTCGTACACACGCCGTTAATCTGGACCTGCCCGAGCCGGTTTCCGCCGCAGACGGTGCGCAACGAAGTGGTCAGCTCCTACGATTTGATGCCGGCTCTTTCCGAGCTAGCGGGTGTCGCGGCACCCGCCGGCGGCCAAGGGCCAAGCTATTTGCCGTTCGTGTACGGCAGGCACTTGGGGAAAAAGCAAACATGGCCGGATCTGGCGTTCGGACGGATTCGGGATGCGGAGATGGCGCGCGACGATCGCTACAAGCTGATTCTGCGCAACCAGGGCAAGGGCGCGAATGAATTGTATGATGAGACCGCGGATCCGAAAGAGCTGACCAACCAGGCGGATGAGCAGAAGTTCGTGGGCATGCGCCAGCGTTTGACGGGTCAACTGACGGCTTGGCGCGGCGCACCGAAGGCCGGTGCTTAACTAGCTGGGCAAGTGGGGCAGGCTCGTAGCCTGCGGCGGCCTCGTAGGCCGCCCCCGCACGCACCTTTCTGGGCTCTGCCGGCCGACAACGCTGTCGAGACGAGTCTCGACACGGCACGCGTGTGAGATGCGGGCTAATAGGCAGTTATGCTAACCGTCCCTCACGGGCGCCCTGCGGGTCGTCCAGCCGGAGGCGTTGGCGGCGGATCCTGCAGGATAAATACTTTTTCGTCGGGCTTCACCAGTTTCAGACGCTGCCGGATCTCCAACTCCGGGCCGGCGGCGCTGTCGCCGAAGCGACCGATGCGCGCGCGCTGCACTTCGATCTTCCGCGCAATGTCCGCGTTCGTCTTTTCGTATTCCCGAATCAGGCGGCGCTTCTCCATTAGCCCGGGAACGCCTTGCGGACCCTGCAACGCAACAAACGCATAGCCGGCGAGCAGCAACAGCGCCGCGGCGCCGGCGAATTTAGTGATGGATGACTTCATCGCCGCATGCCAACAGCATAATGTTAACATCGGATTCGAAATATTGTTCTCGGATCTTCGGCCTATGACGGACAAAATTGTGGTCTTGAGTACTTGCGCGACCCAGGAGGAGGCCGCGAAGCTGGCGCGGGCGCTGGTGGAGTCCCGCGTGGCGGCATGTGTGACGATACTGCCCGGCGCGCGCAGCGTTTATCGTTGGCAGGGAGCCATCGAGTCGGCCGCGGAGTGCCTGCTCATCATCAAGTCGTCGCAGCCTCTGTTCGAGCCGCTGCGAACGGTTCTGGAGAAAGCGCATGCCTACGATGTGCCCGAGCTACTGGCGATGCCGGTAATAGCAGGCTCCCCCAAATACATGAACTGGCTGGAGGGTCAGCTTGGCGCCTGATGCGTGGCTGCGGCCCGGCATGGCTATGGTCCTCGACATGGATGGCGTGATCGTGGATTCGAATCCGCTGCACCTCCAGGCGTGGACGCGGTACAACGCGCGCTTCGGAATCGACGCCGGCGGAGCGCTCGCCGAACGTATGTACGGCCGTCGCAACGACGAAATCGTGCGCGAGTTCTTCGGTCCCGGTTTGAGTGCGGAGCAGGCCGCCGTCCACGGCGCCGCGAAGGAGGAGTTGTACCGGAGCATGTTGCAACCCCGGCTGGCGGAAACGCTGGTGCCCGGCGTGCGTGAGTTCCTGCAGCGGCATTCCGGATGGCCGGTTGGCTTGGCCACCAACGCCGAGCCCGCAAACGTGGATTTTATCCTTGATGGGGGCGGCTTGCGCGCGTATTTCCGTGTGGTCGTGGATGGCCACCAGGTGCAACATCCCAAGCCGCATCCCGAAATCTACCTGCGCGCCGCCGGGCTGCTTTCGGCCGCGCCGCGAAACTGCATCGTGTTTGAGGATTCCTTTTCCGGCGTGGAATCGGCGCGGGCGGCCGGCGTGCGTATAGTGGGTCTGCGAACCACGCACCGCGAGCTGCCGGGCGCGGATCTGGAGATCGACGATTTCCGCAGCCCGCAACTCGAGGCTTGGCTGCGGGCGCAGGTCCCGGCCGAGTCGTAACGGAGCACTATGGGGTCACTTTTGCGCATGGCGATGCCAGTAGCGCTGCCTCTCGGAGTTTTTGCGGTCGCCGCCATCATTTTCGCCGTTCGCCGGGACGGACGGCTGCGGGGACAGCGCGAAATGTTGCGCCGGGCGTATGAACTGGGCGAGGAAATCCTGGGCGCCTCTTCGGCGGACCAGATCCTCGACAAGGTCAGAGTGGTGGTACCCAAGATCTTCGGAGTCACTAGTGCGCAACTTTACCTGTACAACCGCCACGCGAAGACGCTGGACGCCGTGGATCGCAGCGCCGATCAGGCTTCCATTGCGCTCTCGGCGCCCTCTGTGGGGCCGCAAGCCGGCGCGGTAGCCTGCTTCCACTACCGGACCCTGCTGGCGATTCCCGACACGTCCCGCAGCCCGTTTCCGGTGACCGGACAGCCGGGACCGGATGCGCCGCGGTCGCTGCTGTTCGTGCCCATGCTGGCGCAAGGCGAGGTATTGGGCGTTCTGCAAATGGATCAGCGTGACCGCGCCCGGGTTTTCAGCCGGGAGGAGCAAACTCTGACGCAACATCTGGCCAACCAAATCGGCGTGGCGGTCAAGCTGCTTGATCAGCGCTCCGTCCGCGAGCAGCTCTTCCGTACTGAAAAACTGGCGGCCGTCGGCCAACTCATCTCGGGAATCGTCAACGACCTGCGGACGCCATTGGCGGCCATTGCCAACCTTGCACAAGCGGCCCAAGCCCACGAGGCCCAAGCCGCTCAGGCCGCCGGCGACGGACCCAACGGGCCTTCCGCGGCGGACCTGGCAAGTATCGCGCTCGAATCGCGCCGCGCCGCCGAGATCGTCGACCGGCTGGTGGGATTTGCGGGCACGGGTCCGGCGCAAACCCAGCCGGTGGATCTCAACGGCCTGCTGCGGAACCTGATCGAGTTCCGGGAACGCGAATGGAAGGTGCGTGGGATTCGGGCGCGCAGTCTGCTGGCCGAAGAGCCAGCCATCGTCCTGGGGTCGCACGGCCAACTCGAGCAAGTCTTCCTGAACCTGCTAGTACACGCCGAACAATCGCTGTCGGATTCGAGCGAGAAATCGATCGTCATCCGCAGCAGTGTGGTTGCCCGCCGGGTCCTCATGGAGATCGGCTACAGCGGTCCGAGGTCGGCCGCGGACCCGTTTGCGCCGGGGGCGGACGACACATCCGGCGGGACCGGCTTGGGCGTTTGCCGTAGTTTGATCACGGGCCATGGTGGCGAGATACGGCTGGTACAGCAGGCGGGGGGTGATCCCGCTTTTCAAGTGGATCTGCCTTGCGCGGCCCGGGAGAAGCCCAGCGGCCCCGCGTTGGAAAACGGTCGCGACGGCGCGCACACCTTGACGGCGCTGGTGATCGAGCCGGTCGAAGCCATTCAAGCCCAACTGCGCGGTCTGCTCGCCAGCCGCGGATATCGCGTGGTTCCGGTAGCCAGTTCCGACGAAGGGTTGGACTTGGCGCAACGCCTGCGCTTCGATGCCGTCTTCTGCTCGGTGCATGCGCCGGGGCTCAATTGGGTGGAAACCGCTGAACAGGTGAAGAGCCGCGTGGGCGGATTCGTGCTCCTTTCCGATTCCTATAACGCGGATCTGTCTGCCGATTTCGCGGGCGAGTGCCGCTTCGTGCTGGCCAAGCCGGTGGATGAGAAGCAATTGGATCGCGTGCTCGAGGCCATCCGGGTGGGTTCGCATTAGCGCGCCTCTCGCATGGCGCCCGCGCGTTAAAGTAGTCTTATGCGCAAATGGTTGCCGATCCTTTTAGTGTGCGCTTGGCCCCTGGTGGCGGAAAAGTATACCGGGCCGCGCCCTGCTAAGCCGGACCTTCCCTACCTGATGCACGCCGACGACCTGCTGGCCACGGAGAGCGGGGAAGCCAAGCAGGACGACCGGAAGGGCGACGTCAACTATGTGATCCCCGGCGCCAACTCCGCGGTGCGCACGCCGCTGGCCTCGCCGGCGTTTCTAATTCTGACGGACCAACTGCAGGCCGACCGGCTGCAGCTCTTCAGACTGCAGTCCAAGAACGGCCAGCGCGAAGTGCTGATCCGCCGCAGAAACAAGCTGGTCGCGCACCCCATAAGGCTCAACGTCACGCGCCTCGACGACAACTTGTACAAGATCGAAGTGGATGAGATCCTGGAGAACGGCGAATACTCGCTGTCACCGGCCGACTCGAACCAGGTTTTCTGTTTCCAGATCTATTGACGCGCCCCGAGTGGGGCAGGCTCGCAGTCTGCAGCGGCCTCGCAGGCCGCCCAACGCGCGCAGCGCGTCTTTTTCATGCGCCGTTCACAAGCGCCGTATTCCTATTCGGGCGCGATCCTGCGTGCCGTTTTCCATTTGGAAACAAACTCGTGGTCGAGCGTCCAACGCTCGTTTTGGAACAGGAACGTCCCCACTCCGTGGCCGTCTGAAGCGGGTCGGCCAGGATCCGATCTCCTTTGGATAAGACCGACTCCGATTGAAACTCACGGCAGGCGGCGTACTCGAGCCTGTTCTCATACCGTTCGGCTTCCGTGCCCACAGTCTTAGCCCGTATTTCTCACAGAGCCCGGCGACAGCAACGTGGCGCACGCACTCGTGGCCTCTAACAGGCTGTGCCGGCCGACAACGGTGTCGAGACGAGGCGATCCAAAACTTGCCCTCATAAGCCATGGCCGCCACGTCTTCCGGCCGGGGGGCCCACTTTCACACCTGGTAACGACTGACCGCCGGACCAAAATCGCCCGATCCAGTCATTCCGCCGCCCACGATTTTGTCCACCTCCTCGGATTGGAAGCGTTGCCCACCCAGGCAAAGATCTCCGCGACTTCGGAAACGGTCACATCCAATTTGAACCGGTCTGTCCACGCCGGCGCCAGTCGCGGCTCGATTTCCGGATCCCGCAGATAGCCGCAATCTCTCACGCGGACAGCGGGTATCGCGTCGAACCTGGAGCGGCGCACCGTCTGGACGCACGTGTACCTTGGCAATCTCCTGATATTCTCGACGATTTTCGCGCGGGCCCGATTGAGCAAGGTTGAGCAGCGCAAAGGGATCGATCTCTCCGTACCCCGCGGGCGCGAACATCGCTCCCAGAATCACCCCAACGTTGCGCGCGAGCCCTGTCACTGATGCACATCCCTTGCGGCGCAAAGCCAGCGTCCCCGCCAGCCGGGACGTGGGACGCACGCGCGCGTGCGCCGCAACCCCACTCTACCGCAGTCCGATTTCCCGCAAGTACGCCAGTAGCGCTTCGGGGTTATCGGTGATGATGGCATCCACCTGCGCGGCGATCAGGCGCCTCCAGTCGCGCGGACGATTGGCCGTCCAGGCCACCACTTCCAAACCTGCGGCATGCGCCTCATGGACCTGCCTGGCCGAGGCCAGCACGTGATAGGGCGCCACGATTCCCGCTCCAGCCCGATGCGCGATCGCCACGAAGCGCTTCGGACGTCCCACATAGAGAGCCCCGAGACGGACCTCGGGCGCCATCCGCCCAATGGCGTGCAGGATGCGGAAGTCGAAGGACTGGACAATCGCGCGCTTTTCCAGTTGGTGCCGCCGGACCGCTTGGCACACCAGCTCGGCGAAGCGTTCCGGTGGAGGCGCCAATCCGGGTCGATCCGGGAAACTCTTGACTTCGATATTGAACAAAAAGTGGCCGCGGTCCGCCAGATCGAGCACCTGGTCGAGCGTCGGTACACGCGCACCGGGCGTGAGTGTCTGGTTTGGGAAACGCTTGTTCCGCACGCCGCCGCAGTCCCAGCGTTCGAGCTCGGCAAAGGTCAGGTCCCGGATGGAGCGCGGCGGATCGGGCGACCTGCAGACCGACCGGTTCAACTTCGGATCGTGCGAGACCACCACCACGTCGTCGCGGGTGACCGCCACGTCCATCTCCAGCGCGTCGGCGCCCACGGAGATGGCGTACTCAAATCCTGGCAGCGTGTTTTCCGGACGCATGGCGCGCGCGCCGCGATGGCCGTGTACTAGAATGGGCCGTGCCACTGGATCTAGAATAGCTTCTGCCGGGCCGACTGCGCGACATGCTTTTGTGGGGCAGGCTCGTAGTCATCTGAGAACTTCCGTCAAGAGGAAAATGCGCCTCTGTAAAATATATTTCATGCGGCCGCCTGCGCGTACGGAGAACCCTTCTGCCGCAGCACCGCGAGATACTTCTCTTCGTCGTAGGGTTGGTGATCCTGCCAGCAGCGGAACAAGATGCGCTGCCACTTGAAGGCCAAGGCCCGTACCGCGGCGTGATGTCCTTTGCCTTTGCGGATTTGCTCCTGATAGAAGGCCTGGGCCCAGGTGCATTTGGCCAGCGAGTGTCCGGCCCACTCGTGGAAGCTCTGCCGCCCGAACTTGGGACAGGCCCAGCGGAAGTGGATCCACTGGCTCTGGCCGCTGGACTGCATGACCGGGGCGATGCCGGTGGCGGCCGACAACTCGCTGGCACAGGCAAAGCGTTGCCGCTGCGTGCCCAGGGCGGCGATCAGCCGGGGTACCATGACCGGGCCGGCACCCGGCAAGGAAGACAGGATGGGCAGCTCGGGATGCACCGCCGCCGTCGCCGCAATCTCCCGATCGAGCTCGGCGATGTGGGTACACAGCACGGCCAACAGATCCACCATCGCCCGCACCATCGCCACGCTAGAGTCCACGATGGCCGCGTCGGTAGTGGCCACTACCGCCTGGGGGATCTCCTCCAGCCGCTGCCGGATCCGCTCCTCGCTGCGGCAGTTGTGCTCATGAAAAAACTTCTCGAGGGTTTCCCGCCGCGCCTTCTGCAACAGCGGCAGCGTCGGCCAACGCTTCAGAAATTCGCCCGCCACCACCGTGTGCAGATCCGGCAGCCAGCGCAGCGCCTGGGGGAAATACAGCTTCAGCTTGGCACGTAACTGGTTGCCGTAGGCGGTCCCCTGGTCCACTAACTGGCGGTCCTCCACCAGGATCTGCAGCTTGCGCGTCTCCACCGTATCGGCGTCCAGCCGCCGCAAATGCTTGCGATGATGCAACAGGATGTCCAGCAACAGGTCGGCGTCCTTGGGATCGTCCTTGCTCTGGGAAGGATACAGCGCGGCCCGCATGCGGCTCACCGTCGCCGGATGCACCGGGTACAACACCAGTGCAGCATACTTGCTCAACAGACACAGCAGGGCGCCGCGCTTCTGTTCCAGCGCTACGGCGATGCGCCGTCCGGAAAAGCGCAGCAGCAACTCGCTCACCCAGACATCCACGGCCTCCGGGCTGGCCTCGACCTCGCCTTGTTGGCGACGCGCCGAGCCGGCTTCTTGCGGGTGGCCATCGATTGGGCGGACCAGAAACACGTTTGGGCTTGGCAGGCTGCAAAATCTTCCGCTGCCTCACTGGGTATTACATTTTCGTGCAGGGTCATGGTTCATCTCCTTTTCACCATTTGTGTTGCCCGTCTCAGGTCGGCTGGCTTTGCCTCCGCGAATGGCTTATAGTTGAGTCGTGGTACTGCCCGACGAATTCTGAGTATTCGTTGGGGAAGCAAAGCGCTCCCGCTGCTCGAAAGACTGCGAGTAGACATCGGTTGTCGGCCTGCGAAATTCGCAGCAGCGGGAGCCGGACCCCATCCGAGTCTGAAACATTTTCCCCGCGAAATGCAACCGCAACATTTTCCTTCTGAGATGTAATACCCGGGACGGTGTCGCCAGGCGGAACCGGAGCGCAGAAAGCAGGCGCTCCGGGGGTACTGCGTGCTGGGCGGGGGAAAGGGATTCAAACGCCTTCCTGGAGTGAACCAAAAAGTGAGACAGCGAGTCAAGGGACAAAATACATTGAATGGAGTGAGGCACGGATTTGTCCCGAGCTGTTTACAGTCGCGATCTGGCACGATGCGCGCCTTGGACGCCGACTCTAGCGCCGGCGAACTTGCGCGGAAATATCAACTGAGCCCTAAACTGCTGGAGCGCTGGCGCGGAGAATGGCGTGCGAAGGGCGAGGCAGCGTTTCCAGGCGTCGGGCGGCGGAGTGACCATCTGCCGGCTCTCGACGATGCCCGGAGGATCGCCGAATTGGAGCGCAAGATCGGCCAGTTGACGATGGAGAATGATTCTCTAAAAAAAATACGGCAGCATTTCAAGGATCATCACCCACCGGCTGTCGTCAGTAGCGCGGATGCCTGTTTGAAGAAATTGAGCAAGCCGCGGCGAAAGGCCAAGCCGTGACTGCGCTGTGTCAGATGACCGGCGTGAGCCGGGCTGGTTTCTATCGCTGGCGGGTACCGTGCCAGGCTACTCCAGTGGAAATGGA
>DATKFU010000149.1:0-17377 GCA_035511215.1 Bryobacteraceae bacterium
GGGGATGACACAACCACGGCAATTCCTAAAAGGAGGAACTCTAAATGGCAAAGAATACATCGGTAATTGGAATCTATGAAAGTCGGACAACCGTTGCCGACGTCATTGAGGCGTTGCAGAAAACGGGGTATCGGGCCACCGATATCTCGGTTCTCTCGTCCGACAATCCAGGCTCGAAGGATTTCGCGCACGAAAAGCATACAAAGGCGCCCGCCGGAGCGGGGATAGGCGCCGCCGTCGGTGCGCCCATTGGCGCCGTATTGGCCTGGCTCGTTTCCGTGCAAGCGGTGCCCGTCGCGAGTCTGGCTGCGCTCGCCGCGGCTGGACCGGTGATCGCTGCTTTGGCGGGCGCCGGCGCCGGAGGGGCGCTGGGTTGGATTGCGGGATTGCTGGCAGGCCTGCCTCTATCCGAATACGTCGCTAAACGGTACGCGGGCAGAATCAGGCGCGGTGGCATCTTACTGTCCGTTCACTGCGATAGCCCCGAGTGGTGTGAACGGGCGAAGAAAACCCTAAAGGACACTGGCGCCCGGGATATCTCCTCCGCCGCGGAATCTGCTGCCGATTATGGGGCCACGGATAGGCCCACGGATCGGTCGCCCGCGACTGTCGCAAATCGTGGCGAAGGGTGTGCACCACAGACGACAGATTACGTCGTTCACGAAACCAGGAAATAGCGGCATGACCACCCTAAGGCCTGATCGGGCCCGAATCGGAGCCGGTGCCAAGTGGTTCAACGGGACTGGTGTTCTGCGTGCATGTCCGAGCAGCGACTTTGATGGAGACGATCACTATGCAGTTTTTTCGAACAACTAGTACCGCAGCCCTGCTTCTGCTCTTTGGGACGATGATCCCCGCATACGCGCAACACGAGAGCGAAAAAGAGGCTAAGCCCGCGGCGCAGCCGCACGCACAAGCAGCCCAGCCGCACGCACAACCAGCGCAGCATGCACAACCTGCTCGCCAACAGCCCCAGCAGCGCGCCGCGCAGCCCGCCAGGCAAGCACCACAACCGAAACAGGCGCGGACCGCGCAACCCGCTAAACAGCAGCCGCAGGCTCGGGCCGCCCAACCAGCCAAGCAAGCACAACCGAAACAGACGCGGGCCGCCCAACCGGCTAAGGCGCAACCGAGTCAGGCACATGCCGCCCAACCAGCGAGGGCGCAACAACCGAAGCAGGCGCGGGCCGCTCAGCCGGCTAAGGCACAACCCAATCAGGCGCGAACCCAACAGGCCGCGAAACAGCAGCCCAGGCAGGCCGCGCAACCGGCTCAGCAAGCACAGGGCGGGCATCCTTCCAAGCCGCAGGCAGTCGCCTGGCAAAAGCAGCAGTCATGGAAACAGGGTGGCAGTTGGCAGGCGCATAGTTCATGGCAGCAGGATGGCGATCGAAATTGGGCCGCCGATCATCGCACCTGGGCACAGCGCGGAGGCTATGGCGGTTATTATATTCCGCAGAACACCTACAATCTCAGCTTCGGGAGCCAACACTGGTTCCGGATGCACGGCCAACCTTCAATCTACGAGGGGTATCCGCGCTTCTCATACGGCGGCTTTTGGTTCATGATGGTGGATCCGTGGCCGGGAACCTGGGCGGAAAACTGGTACTCTAACGACGACGTTTATATCGTCTATGACAACGGATACTACCTTTGCAACCGCACGTATCCGGGTGTCAGTCTAGCGATTACCGTCTCGCTCTAGCGGACGAACCGTGGTCACAAGCCTTGCCTGTACCACAAAGGGAACAACACCGCACCGGACGGGTCGGCTGGTTGCGCGCGGCGGTATTGGGCGCCAACGACGGAATCCTTTCGACGGCCAGTCTGGTGCTTGGTGTCGCGGCCGCGCATGCCACCCACGGCAGCGTAGTGGTTGCGGGAGTGTCTGGCATGGTAGCGGGAGCCATGTCGATGGCCGCGGGCGAGTACGTGTCCGTGCACTCACAAGCGGACACCGAGCAGGCCGACCTGAAGCTCGAACGCAACGAGCTGAAGACGGACTCCGCGGGTGAGCACCGGGAACTGACCGCGATCTACGTCGCTCGCGGGCTTGATCCTGCGCTCGCCAAACAGGTTTCGAAACAACTGATGGCCCACGACGCCCTAGGCGCGCATGCCCGCGACGAACTCGGTATCTCCACGTCTTTCAGTGCGCGTCCGATTCAGGCTGCGCTGGCGTCGGCCGGCAGCTTCGTCGCCGGGGCGGTAATGCCGCTGGCGGTCACAGCCATAACCCCGCAGGCCGGTCTGATCCCGCTTGTCTCCGGCAGCTCCCTTTTATTCCTGGCGCTTCTGGGAGGCTTGGCTGCGCGCGCGGGTGGCGCTGGCATGGCGATCGGCGCGTTACGCGTCACGTTTTGGGGCGCTCTGGCCATGGCGGTGACTGCGGGCGTCGGGGCGCTGTTCGGAACCGCCGCTGCCGTCACTTGAGGATCGTGAAGAGTTAGTATGGGCCAATGAACCTGCACATCGAAGAGACGGAAAGCGAGAGCATCGTCATTCTCGACCTGAAAGGCCCGCTGACTTTTGGGCAGGGAGATTTGGAATTGCGTGACCGGTTGTCTGCATTGCATCAATCCGGGAAAGTCAATATTGTGTTAAACCTCAAAGAGGTCAGCCACGTTGACAGCACCGGATTAGGCACGTTGGTATTCGCGCTCGCCAGGCTGCGCAAGGCTGGCGGCCGGCTCGCGCTGGTAAGCCTCAATCAGTCGCACATAGAACTTTTCTTGTTAACCAGGCTGGCCATGGCTTTTGAATTCTTCGACGACGTGCAAGAGGCGGTCAACAGTTTCTTCCCAGATCGGGCGGTGAAGGCCTTCGATATCCTCAATTTCGTTCAGCACAAGGACGATCGCAATTCCGATACGGCCGCACACACTACGGAGGCTTGCTAGAATAAACGAAGATGCCTCGCCTGCCGTCGGTTTCGGGCCGGATCCTCATCGTCGACGACGATGAACGCCAGCGTACCGCCTTGGCCGCCATCATTTCGGATCGCGGCTATGAGACGCAATTCGCCGGCGACGGCCAGGACGCCCTGGAACGGCTCACCGCCTTCAACGCCGACGTCATCGTGGCCGACTTGGTGATGCCGCGCATGGATGGCTTCGAACTGCTGCGGCACCTGAAGGATCGCGGCGATCTCACGCCGGCGATCGCGCTCACCGGCTTCGGCAGCATGGAAAAGGCGCTTTCCGCAGTACATGACCTGAAAGCCTTTTGGTACCTGGAGAAGCCTGTAGAACCGCGCGCGTTCAAGGCTCTTCTGGAACGCGCGATTCAATACCGCCGGAGCCTGCAGAAGACCGACGAGTTGGAGCGCGATCTAAGCCTGCGTGGCGTGCTCGGCGACCTGGTAGGCATTTCCCCGGCGATGCAGCAGATTTTCTCCCTCATCCGGCAGGTGGCCCCCACATCCGCGCCCGTACTGATCCGCGGAGAGAGTGGCACCGGGAAGGAGTTGGTGGCCCGCGAAATCCACAAGGCCAGCCCTCGCGGCGATGGGCCTTTCGTCGCGATCAATGCCGCCGCATTACCCGATACCCTGGTGGAGAGCGAGTTATTCGGCCACGAGAAAGGCGCGTTTACGGGCGCCATGGAACGCTCCACCGGCTGCTTTGAGCAGGCCCACGGGGGCACTCTGTTTCTCGACGAGATCGGCGAGATGCCGTCGTCGGTGCAACCCAAGCTGCTCCGCGTTCTCGAAGACCTGCGCGTGCGGCGCCTCGGCGGTAAACACGAAATCGCAGTAGATGCCCGCATACTCGCCGCCACCAGTCAGGAGCTCGGAACGCATTTGCGCGAAGAGCTCTACTATCGGTTGAGTGTGTTCCAGATTGTCGTTCCCCCGCTGCGTGAGCACAAAGAAGACATACCGGCGATCGCCGATGCCATGCTCCAGAATCTCAACAGGAAACACGGCACGCGCGTAACCGGGGTCGATGGCGAAGTGATGGATCTTCTGCACCGGTACGATTGGCCCGGCAACGTGCGGGAGCTGCGCAATGTCCTGGAGCGGGCCGCCATCATGGCCGGCGCGGGTCCCATCCGTCTGACGCACCTTCCCGCCCCTGCGTTCACGGAAGGCTCCGGCCCTTATTCGCGTCCGCCCAGCGGATATGAGGGTCCTATCATGCTCCAGCCCGGCCAGCCCCTGGTGAAGATCGAGGAAGCATATATCAAACTTACTCTCGATCACGTGCGTGGCAATCGCAAGCTGGCTGCCGAGATGTTAGGTATCAGCCTGCGGACCCTGCAGAACCGCATCGCCACCCTGCGCAAGGACGCCAAGGCCACCACGTCCGGCTCCTAAACAAATTTGCCATTAGTGGGGCAGGACTCCAGTCCTGCGCGGGTCCTCCAGGACCCGCAGGCCGATGTGGACGGTGGCGCGCAGTTCGCCGTTCGAGTTACCTGACAGGCAACCCCGCGCCAGGTGAATCGCCGGAACACGGTCCTTCGAAAAACCAACCTCATACGCAAACAGAATAAGGCACTTACTAACTCTGCCCTTTCAGTGGGGCAGGCTCGTAGCCTGCGGCGGCCTCGCAGGCCGCCACGCCCGCCACCCTACCCTCGTGCTGGAGGTTGGAAGTGACTTACTGCCAATTCGACCACAAAAAACGACAAAAAGCAACACAATGCAACCGCAGATCGGTTTTTCGGAACGTTTCGCAACATAACCGAAACGAAGCCAAACTCGGGAAGTCGACCAAAGCCCGTGAAGTAACATTGTTACTCGCCAAGTAACGCCCGCGCACTGATCGACAATGACATACAACCAACTACCGAACGAACCCAAACTTACTTCAAATACTTAATAAACAAAACTTCATTCCCCTTCTCGCTATAAATCAGCTCATCCACCAGATTCCGCGTCAGCAGAATCCCGAACCCACCCGGCCGCACCCCCTGCTCCGCGCGGATCTCCAGGTGGCGCGCCGGCTCCCCAGGCGGATTGGCGATCGCGGCGTGCGCGATGTCGTCGAGCGAAAACCCCTTCCCCGGATCCTGGATCAGGTATACGATCGCACGCGTCGTGCGCACGTAGGTCACCTGCACGCGCTTGTTGGGGTCCGATCCCCCGCCGTGCTCGATGGCGTTCATCAACAACTCACGGAATGCCGCGGCGATGTTGTCCCGCTCGCGCGGCGGAAACTCCATCTCCATTTCGCGCACGAACTGCATCAGCCGGTCGGCCGTATCCAACTTGCAGCGCAGCCGCAGGCTGATCCATTCCGGACTCGCCGAAAGCACTTCGATATCGTCCTGCCAGGGGCCCGTGTTCACCGCCTGCGCAATCGTCTCGGCCACCGCGCTGGGCGAGAACGGCTTGCTGAAATAGCTGAATGCATGCTCCCGTATGGCGCGCACGATGTTGGCGGGCGTACTCTCCGCCGTCATCACCATCACCTTCGCCTCGGGTCGGATCTCCAGGATCTGATGCAATAGCTCCAGCCCGTCCATGCCTGGCATGCGCACGTCGGTCAGCACCACGTCGTAAGCGCGCTCCTTCGCGCGGGCCAGCCCTTCGAGGCCGTCGTAGGCGCTGTCGATCCGCCACTCCGGAGGGCGCAAAACCACTGCCAGCAGCTCGTGTACGGCAGGATCGTCGTCCACCAGCAGCAGCGTGTGCGCGCTCATGCGGTCTCCAGCTTCAGCGTGAACGTGCTGCCCCGGCCGAAGTCGCTTTCCACTTCGATATCGCCTCCCATCAGCCGCGCCAGCTTCAGGCTGATGGCCAGTCCCAGTCCCGAGCCCAGGTGCTGGTAAGGGGTCGGCAGTTGCTGAAACTCCTGGAACAACAGCGGCACCTGATCGGGGCGCAGCCCGATGCCGGTGTCCGATACCGCGATGCGCGCGCAATGCGGAATCGCTGCGTCGCGGAAGCCGCTCACGTGAATCTGGCCGCGCGCGGTAAACTTGATGGCGTTTGAAACCAGATTGACCAGGATTTGTTTGGAGCGCTGCCGGTCGCACCGCACCATCAGCGGTTCGTGCCGCCCCCGTGGCCCCCGCGGCACAGTGACAATGCCCAACTCCAGGCGCTTGGCCCGCGCCAGGGGCGCCATCATCGCCGTTACCTCGCCGATCACTTCCGTCACGTCCACCGGCTCGATCAGGCACTCCATCTGGCCGGCCTCTATGCGCGCCACATCCTGCGCGTCGTTCAGCACCGCCATGATGTGCTGCGCGCTCGCCGAAATCATGCGCACTTGGCGCATCTGCTCCGCGTTCAGCGATCCCGGAATCTGCTCTCGCAGCAGATCGGCGAAGCCCACGATGGCCGTCATCGGCGACCGCAGCTCGTGGCTCATAGTCGCCAGAAAACGGCTCTTGTGCTCGCTCGCCGCCAGCGCCGCCGCGTGCTGCTGCTTCAGCCGTTCATACAAGCGGGCGCGTTCGATCGCCAGCGATACCTGCTGCGCCACCACCTCCAGCAGGCGGACTTCGTACGCCCGGAAGCGGTGCGGCTCTGCCAGGTATTGGTTCAGCGTGCCGGCCGGCTCGCCCCCCACCACCAGCGGCACACAGATCAGCGCCCGCACACCCTCGCCCAGGCTGATGTGTTTCCAGCTTGCGCACAGCGGATGCCGCGTGATGTCCGCCACCCAATACGGCTTCCCGGTCGAAACCGCGCGGCCCGAGGGCGACGAATCGTCCGCCGGCAGGAGCCCGATCTCGCGGAACTTTTCCCCATAATCGGCGGATAAACCGTACACCGCGGCGAACTCCAGACGGGTCTTGTCGGCGGAGAGCAGCGTAATGGATCCGAACGGCGCACCCACGGCGCGGCTGGCCTTTTCGAGCGCAACCTCCAGCAACTGGCTTAATTCCAGAGGCGACAGCATGGCCGACGCGATATCGGCCACCACCGTCAGTTCCTCGATGCGCTGTCGCAGAGCTTGCGTGTTTCCAGTCTACCGCGACTCTTCCTGCGCTCGCACGCACCAGGCGATGCCATCTCGTGACATGCTAAACTCACAGGCAGAAAACCTGTCTTCCAAATGAACCTAGCCGAAGAACTGCGCGCCGTCCCCGTCTTCGCCGATCTGCCGGCCGGCGACCTAGATTGGCTGGCCTCGCAGATGACCCCCGTCGACCTGGCGCCCGGCGAAATCTTCATTCGTGAAGGCAGCCCCGCAGACCGCATGGTGGTCTTACTCGACGGCGAGATGCGCCTGCGCATTGAATCCGGCAATGGCGAGACCACCACCCGCATTTTGCGCGGCCCCTTGGTTGGCGGTCTGCTGCCGTATTCGCGCATGACCCATGTTCCGGCAACCTTCCGCGCTGTGACGCAGGCCCACGGCGCTACCTTGCCGGCCGAGCTTTTCCCGGAGATGCTCGCGCGCATCCCCGTTCTGGGCCCGCGCCTGGTGGCCTTGCTCTCCGATCGCATCCGCGATTTCACACGGCTGCAGGACCATCAGGAAAAGATGGCCGCGCTAGGCAAAATCTCCGCCGGCCTGGCGCACGAATTGAACAACCCTGCGGCTGCCGCGCGCCGCGCCGTTTCCAGCCTCCGCGAAGCCTTTCAAACCTTTCGCGATGCCGCCGCCCGCCTGGACGCGCATCCGCTCTCCTCCGTTCAGCGCGCCGCCGTGCCGGCCCTCGAACGCGAGCTGGCGCAGCGCGCCGTCACGCCCGCGCCCATGGATTCCCTCGAACGCAGCGATTGCGAGGAGACCATCGCCGCTTGCCTGTTGCGTCACGGCGTCTCGCACGCCTGGGATCTGGCGCCCGCCCTCGTGGACGCCGGCTGCGAAGCCGCCTGGTTTGATCGCGTCTACGCGCAATTCCCCGCCGGCGCGTGGCCCGATTTCCTCGCCCGCGCCGCCGCCTCCCTCACCATCGGTGCCCTGCTCGATCAAATCGAAAACTCCACCGGCCGCATCTCCGATCTGGTCCACGCCATCAAGGAGTACACCTACATGGACCAGGGGCCCGACCAGGAAGTGGACATCCACCAGGGTCTCGAAAGCACTCTTCTCATGCTGCGCCACCGCCTCAAACACGGCATCGACTTGAAGCTCGATTTCGACCGCACCTTACCCAAGATCTGCGCGCGCGGCAGTGAGCTGAATCAGGTCTGGACCAACCTGATCGACAACGCCATTGACGCTATGGACGGAAAAGGCGAACTGCGCATCCGCACTGCCCGCGAGCTAGATCACATCCTGGTCGAGATTGCCGACAACGGACCGGGCATCCCGCCGGAAGTCCAATCCCATATTTTCGAGCCGTTCTTCACCACTAAGGGCGTCGGACAAGGCACCGGGCTGGGCCTCGAAACGGTCCGCCGCATCCTACAGGAGCATTCCGGCGAAATTACCGTCCAGTCTGTTCCCGGAGACACCCGTTTTCAGATTCGTTTGCCGCTCCAGTCGGAAGCCACGCCATGACGAAATGCATGCATCTCAATCAGGTCCGCAAAGTCACGCCGCACACGCACGGTTGCGAGGAGTGCCTCAAGATGGGCGATACCTGGGTCCATCTGCGGCTGTGCCTCGTTTGCGGCCACGTGGGCTGTTGCGACTCGTCGAAGAACAAGCACGCCACCAAACACTTCCATAGCACCAACCACCCCATCATGCGCTCCATCGAGCCGGGCGAAAATTGGGGCTGGTGCTACATCGACGAGGTGGAGCTGGACTTCTGACCTGCCCGGGCTAATTTGTGATATCGCTGGTGCGGCTTTCCTCGCGGATCGGCATATAGATCTCGTACCACTTCTTCTGCGCCGCGCTGTCGGCGTACTTCTTGAGGGCGTCCTCACTCGAGAACTCCATCACGATCACGTGGCTATAACCGTCCGGAAGCTGCTTCTTGATCGGATTGGTCCACACCCGTATGATGCCTGGGTATTCGGAAGGCAGCGCCTCGGCGGCCTTGATCGCCTTGTCGATCTGCGCCGGCGTGGCGCCGGCCTTCCACTGGATCGAGATCACATGGATCACCGTCTTGGGCCTGGCGTCTGCCGCAAACAGGCCGCTCGCCAGCATCGTCGCGGCTGCGCACACCCCTAAAAACAATCTCTTGGTCATCGTTTCCTCTCACTGCATATTAGCGCGCATTTGTGGCGCACGCACTCGTGCGTGCCGTGTCGAGACTCGTCTCGACACCCTTGTCGGTGGCACAGCCGTGCACCGTTGTGGGCGATTCCCTCAAAACGTCCGCAGAATGCCGTCCGGATCGGCGCGCCTCCCCGGCCGCACCAGAGTGACCATCACCAACGCGGCCAAACAAGGAACAATGGAAGCTACGATGATGATCGGCTGGAACGACAGGCGGTCCGCCACCCGCCCGATCAGGTACGTGGAGACCAGCGTTACGAGTCCCGCGCCGGTGCCGCTCATCCCGCTGACCGTCGCCACCGCGCTCGATTGGAACACGTCCGCCGGCAGCGAAATGAACATCGTGGAGCAAGCCGCGTAACAGAACGTGGCGAAGGCGAACAACCCCACCAGCAGCCAGTAGCGCGAGCTGAACGCCGCCGGAATCAGCAGCAGCATGGCCGGCCCGAAAATGGCCACCACCCTGCGCCGCGACTTGCCCACGGACCAGCCGCGCCGGATCCAATAGCTCGACAGCCCGCCGCCAAAGAAGTTGCCCAGATCCGCGGCCATGAAAGGCGCCCAAAAACCCAGCGCGCTCTCTTCCATGCGGAATCCCTTGCTGGCCAGGTAAATGGCGAACCACTCCGCCATCATGAACCAGTAGGGATCGAGGAGCGAGCGGCCCACCACGATGCCCCAGGTTTGGCGGAAGCGGAGCAGCCGGGAAACGGCTACGCGGTGCGCACCCTCCGGGTTCGGCGATGCGGAGCCTTCCGCCGCAGCCTGTCTGCTCGACCGGATCAAATTGAGCTCCTCCGGCGTGATGCGCGGGTGCGTTTCCGGCGTGTGGTAGACCCGCTTCCACACCATCAGCCAGATGAACCCCAGGCTGGCGGTGATCAGGAAGGCTGGGCGCCACGAGCCGAAAGTATGAAAGAGGAAGACGACCAGGAACGGGGCCACCGCGCCGCCGATCGACGATCCGCTATCGAACAGGGCCACGGCCCAGGCGCGCTCGCGATCCGGAAACCACTCGGAGACGGCCTTCGCCGCGCCCGGCCAGCCCGCGGATTCGCCCGCGCCCAACAGTCCTCGGAAGACCCGGAAGCTGCCCAATCCCTGCGCGAACGCCGTGCAGGCGGCCACCGTCGAGTAGAATGCCACGCTGATTGAAAGGCCCCTGCGCGTGCCCAGCCGGTCCAGCAAGCGGCCCGAAACCGATTGCATGATCGTGTAAACCACCCGGAACGCGATCAGCACGGTGGCGAAATCGGTGTTCGTCCAGTGATACTGGTCTTTGAGGGTCGGCGCCAGCACGCTGAGCGTCTGCCGGTCGATGTAGTTGACGACCGTGGAGGCGAACAGCAGACCGCCAATCCACCAGCGGAGATTACGAATCAAGATGAAGACCATCATAGAGCCATTCCGGATCAAGAGCGTGGAGCCGTTGCGCCACACCACGCGCGAGGAACGCGAGCGTCTGCTCGAAGCCGCGGGCTACAACCTGTTCCTGCTCGAAGCCAGGGATATTCTGATCGACCTGCTCACCGATTCGGGAACCAGCGCCATGTCTAATGCGCAGTGGGCGGCCCTGATGCGCGGCGACGAATCCTACGCGGGAAGCGAAAGCTTCTTCCGCATGAAGAGCGTGGTCGACGATCTCACCGGCTTCCGGCACATGATCCCTACCCACCAGGGCCGCGCCGCCGAGCGCATCCTGTTCACCGTGATGTGCCAGCCCGGACACGTGGTGCCCAACAACACGCACTTCGATACCACCCGCGCCAACATCGAATTCACCGGCGCGCGGGCCGTGGACTTGCCCATTCCCGAAGCCGCCGACACGCAGGCCCGCCTCGATTTCAAGGGCAATATGGACGTGGACGCCCTCGAGCGCCTGATCCAGGAAACCGGCGCCGAACATATCCCGCTGGCGATGCTCACCGTTACCAACAATTCGGGCGGCGGCCAGCCCGTCTCCATGGCCAATATCGCAGCCGTCCGCCGGGTCACCTCGCGCTACGGGATCCCGTTCTATCTCGACGCCTGCCGTTTCGCCGAAAACGCCTGGTTCATCCGCCAGCGGGAGCCGGGTTACGCCACCTGGACGCCCAAACAGATCGCGCAGAAAATGTTCTCCCTGGCGGACGGCTGCACTTTCTCCGCGAAGAAAGACGCCTTCGCCAACATTGGCGGCTTCCTGTCGACGAATGACGACCGCCTGGCGGTGCAGGAGACCAACCTCCTCATCCTGACGGAAGGTTTTCCCACTTACGGCGGCCTCGCTGGGCGCGACCTGGAGGCCATCGCGGTGGGGCTGCAGGAGGTGCTCGACCCGGCCTACCTGAATTACCGCATCGTCTCCACCAGCTACCTGGGGCGGCACATCGCGGATCGCGGCGTCCCCATCGTCGAGCCGCCCGGCGGCCACGCCATCTACATCGATGCGGCCCGCATGCTGCCGCACATTCCGCGCGCGCAATTTCCGGGGCAGGCGCTGTCCGTCGAATTGTACCGGCACGCCGGCATACGCTCGGTGGAGATCGGATCGGTCATGTTCGGCGACCGGGCGCAGCATGAACTGCTGCGTCTGGCCATCCCGCGGCGCGTCTATACGCAGAGCCATATCGACTATGTCGTGGAAGCGATCCTGGAAGTGAACGCGCGGAAGGCGGAAATCCGCGGGCTCGAGATCGCCCAGGAGCCCCCTTTCCTGCGGCATTTCAGCGCGCGCTTCCGGCCGGTCGGAGTAACAGCACCGGTACGGTAAGGGGCGGCGCCGCGGGCGGCAGCCGGTCGCGCGACTTATTTCCTTAATTACGAATTTTTCCATTGACAACGACGGCCGTAAACGCTATAACTATCTGCGGACGGTTTCATCTCGAAGAAACTTATACGAGAAACGTCCCTGGAAAGCTCACTAATCCGTCATCTACACTGGTTGGCGGTCAGGAAACAGACAGGCCTAAGTGCGCTGGTTCTGTGCCCGGTGAGTTAGTTGCACCGCAAGAAGGACGAATTCGAAATGATGACCCGATCTCTCAAATCGCGATTTGCGTTACTGCCGACCGGATTGCTGGCCGTGACGGCTTGGGCTGCCACAACTCCCGTTATCTACAGCACTACCATGACTGCTACTCAGATTGCGATCGCCGGCACGAACTTCAGCCCGAACGGCTCGATTCCGAGTGTGGTGCTGGACAACATCAGCCTCACACTGGAATCGTACAGTAACCTTGCTATTGCAGCCGCCCTGCCGGCTGGTCTTCCGGCGGGTACCTACAGCCTCACGGTGACCAATAGCCTCAACCTGACGGCGACACTCGATATCAGCGTGGGCGCGAATGGGCCGTCCGGGCCACCTGGTGCAACAGGGCCAACGGGACCGGCTGGACCGGCCGGCGCGCAGGGTCCCGCGGGAGGGCCCGGCGCGACAGGCCCGGCTGGATCGACTGGGCCGGCTGGGCCAAGCGGACCGCCGGGCAACCCTGGGCCCAATCAACTGGCGATTGCGCAACTGCGCTGGTATGGGGCGAACACCACGGCCAGCTTCGGCGTGGGCGAAAGTCCTTATGGCATGGTCTTCGACGGGGCGAACATCTGGGTCACCGCAATCAACAGCGGCACTGTGACCAAGTTGAAAGCCGCCGACGGCTCAACTTTAGCTTCCTATTCTGTCTCCACGCCGTACGGGGCGGCCTTCGACGGCGCCAACGTCTGGGTGGTGGACCAAGGCAGCGGCAGTATTACCAAGCTGCGCGCCACCGACGGCTCAGTGCTGGGTGTTTTTTCCGTGGGCAGTAATCCTGCCAATGCTGTTTTTGACGGCGCGAACATATGGGTGACGAATGGAACCAGCGACACAGTCACCAAGCTGCAGGCGAGCAACGGCGCGCATCTCGGCAGTTTTCCAACAGGGACCCTACCGTTTGGCGTGGCATTCGACGGCGCCAACATATGGGTCACCAACGTAGACAGTAACAACGTCACCAAGCTGCGCGCGAGCGACGGCACGGTCCTTGGAACGTTTGGCGGGTTGAGCAACCCGTACGGCGTGGTTTTCGACGGCACCAACATCTGGATCGCAAATTCCGGCAACAATACCGTCACCAAGCTGCTGGCCAACAGCGGATCGACTCTGGGAACGTTTACCGTGGGAAGCAGCCCGCAAGGCTTGGTCTTCGACGGCACAAACGTCTGGGTGTCGAATTTCGCCGCCGCCAGTGTCACCAAGCTTCGCGCCAGTGACGGAGCGGTCCTCGGCACCTTCAACGTGGGCAGTGAACCCGCGGCCATGACATTTGACGGCGCCAATATCTGGGTAACGAACTCGGCCAGCGGCTCGGTATCCAAAATGTGAGCAACGATGTGAGCAACGATGTGAGCAACCGGAGAACTTGAAAAGAAGAATCCACATGACCACCAAATCTCTCAGAATATTTGCCGCGTTGAAGTGCGTGGGGCTGCTCTCGCTCGGGGCGCTCCTGGCGGCCCAACCGCCATCCCCTACCTTGACTATCTATAGCGTGGTGGTGACCTCGGCCACCAGTATCACCATCACGGGAACGGATTTCAGCCCCACCGGATCGGCCCCCGGAGTAGCCCTAGGCGGCTCCAGTCTGGTCTTGTCGTCCTACAACAACGCAATGCTGGTGGCTACGGTACCCGCCGGGCTGAATGGCTGCGACACGCTAACCGTTACCAACAGCGCTCTTGCAAGAGTCACTTTCTATGTTTGCTTCGGAGCAATTGGTCCGCAGGGGCCCACGGGAGCGCAAGGGGCGCCAGGGCTGCCGGGCGCGCAGGGAGCCACCGGACCGCAAGGACCGCAAGGCGCGCAAGGACCGCAGGGGCCGCAAGGGCCGGCCGGCGCGACGGGGGCCACCGGCTCAACCGGGCCCAACTGCCTGGACATAGCCCTTCAGCGCTGGTACGGCGCTAACCGGTCGGGAATTGGTTTCAGTGTGGGCGCCAATCCGGCCGGCGTGCTGTTTGACAGGCTCAACATCTGGGTGGCGAACACCGGCAGCGGCACGGTCAGTCAACTCGCGGCGAACGACGGCACAGTGCGAGCTACGTATGCGGCCGGGGCGGCTCCGGAGGGAATTGCCTATGACGGTTTCAATTTGTGGATCGCCAACTACTCCGGCAATACGGTCACCAAGCTGCGGGCCAGCGACGGCAAGGTACTGGCGACCACGTCGGTAGGTCCCAATCCGTACGGCGTGGCTTTCGATGGGACTTACATCTGGGTCACAAGCTCGGGCAGCGGCACAGTGAGCAAGTTGCAGGTCGGAGACGGTTCGGTGCTGGGAACGTTCGCGGTCGGCGTCACGCCGGTAGCCGTAGCGTTCGATCGCACAAACATCTGGGTCGCCAACGCCGGCAACAATACAGTGACGAAGCTTTCCACTTCGGGAGCCACGTTGGGAACGTTCGCGGTGGGCGAGAACCCGCGCGGCCTGGCGTTCGACGGGACCAATATGTGGGTTGCTAACTCCGGAAGCAACACGGTAACCGAACTGCAAGACAGCGGAGCTACCCTCGCCGTTTTTAGCGTGGGAGTCGGCCCCATGGGCATTGCTTCCGACGGAACAAACATATGGGTGGCTAACTCCGGAAGCAATACCGTAACTGAGTTAAGGGCTGACCGGGGCGTCTTAGCCACCATCGCCGTGGGAAGTTCTCCATTTGGCGTGGCCTTCGACGGGGCTAACATTTGGGTGACTAATAATCTCAGCAACACGGTGTCGAAGCTATGACCAGGGTAACGGGCTGGATCGCGCGGAGGAAATCGAAATGACAAACAGGTTTTTCAGAACGGGTTTGGCGGCCCCTTTTCTGGCGTTGTTTTCAACCGCTATGGGCTGGGCCGCCACGCCCGTTATTTATGGCGTGACGAATTCTGGCGCGTGCCAGATTACCATCAACGGCGCGAACTTCAACCCCGGTAATGCAGCGCCGAGTGTAACACTCGGCACCTCCACCCTGGCGATCACATCCCTCACCAACAATTCCATAGTTGCCAGTTTTCCATGCGGGCTGCTCGGTTCGTACGACCTGGCGATCACCAACAGCACCGGTCTGCGCGGAACGTTCAGCGTTACTCTGGGCGCCCCAGGACCGGCGGGACCGCAAGGGCCACAGGGACCGCCGGGAGCGCAAGGTGCGCCAGGGTTGGCGGGACCGCCCGGAGCGCAGGGACCTCCAGGGCCCCCGGGCATTGGAGGTCCCGTTGGCGCGCCGGGCCTGCCGGGTCCGGTAGGACCCCATACGCTGGACATCGGCATGCTGCACTGGTACGGCGCCAACCAGACCGCCAGCGTGGTCGTCGGCGGCAATCCCCTCGACATGGCCTTTGACGGCGCGAGCCTCTGGGTGGCAAATTATGGGGACAGTACGGTGAGTAAGCTGGATGTCTCCACCGGCAACATCCTGGGCGTCTTTCCGGTAGGTACGAACCCCACCTCGGTAGCTTATGACGGTGCTAACTTGTGGGTAGGCAACTCCGGCAGCAATAGCATCACCAAACTCCAAGGCAGCACCGGCGCGGTGCTGGCAACACTTCCGGCCGGAACCACTCCCAAGGGCATTGCCTTTGATGGAACCAACATGTGGGTCGCGAACTTCAACGGCAACACAGTCTCGGAATACCAGGTCGGGACAGCCACGTTGTTGGGAACTTTTCCGGCAGGAACCGGACCGAACGCCGTGTTGTTCGACGGTTCCAACATTTGGGTGACGGACACCACCGGCAATACCGTTACCGAGTTGAGCGGCACCAATGGTTCCACGCTGAGAACGGTTCCCGTGGGTAACGCGCCGCAAGGGGCGGCCTTCGACGGAGCCAACATCTGGGTGGCGAACCGGATCAGCAACACCGTGACCGAAGTTCGAGTCGGCGATGGCGCCGTGCTGGGAACCTTTTCCGCCGGTACACAGGCCAGCGGCGTGGTTTTTGACGGACTGGATATATGGGTATCTTGCGCGGGCTCCGTGGTCAGGCTGCAGGCCAGCACTGGCGCGCCCGTCGCCACCTACACGGTGGGTGGCGGCCCATACGGGATCTCGTTCGACGGCGCCAGCGTCTGGGTGGCCAACACTCAACTCGGCACGGTTTCTAAGCTTTAAGTTCCGGGAGCGCGCTGGGGCGAGTATCCAAGGCCACTACGGAGGGTTCCAATGACGGCCAGGCGCTCAACTGTGTTTGCACTTGCCCTATTGGTCCTTGCCTTCGTAGGTGCTGCGCAAACTCCAGTGACCTTTCTGCAGCCCGAGAGCTTCGGCAGTTGCACGAGCCTCGCGGCTGCGGACTTCAACGGCGACGGCAACCTCGACCTGGCCTGCGCCGGAACCACCATCACAGTATGGCTGGGCGATGGCCACGGCCATTTCCACCAGACTCCCCAAACGCTGGCCGCGGCAAACCCGTGGATCGTGGCCGGCGACTTCAACGGCGATGGCATCCCCGACCTGGTGGTTGCCAGTACCATCGTCGGGGGACGTAATCAGTTAGTCCTGCTGCCGGGCCGCGGCGATGGCGCCTTTGGCGCACCAATCACGATCGTCGACTTGCCTTCCTCCAATTTCACCGCGCTGGCCGCCGCCGACTTGACTCGGAATGGCCGGCTGGACTTGGTCGTCGCCGTGCTTCCGGCAGGGGACGACTCGGGAACGGTTGAGGCGCTTCTGGGCAACGGCGACGGCACGTTTCAAACGCCCGTGACCACCGGGGCGAGCGCCGCAAACTTTACAAACATCGCTGTCGCCGACTTCAACGGGGACGGCATCCCCGATGTGATCTCCGTCGCCATCATCCAATTTACCTACACGCTCCAAGTTACCCTCGGCAATGGAGAGGGCACTTTCGGACCACCCATCGACACGCCGATTCCGAGCGTCCCGCCAACCTTCGCTGTGGCGGACTTCACCGGCAACGGACTGCCCGGCGTGGCCCTGAGCGGCTTTGGCGCTAACGATATCTATGTCCTCGAAGGGAACGGCGACGGCGCCTTTTCTCCCGGACCCGTGACTGCGGGCGCAGCAAGCGCAATCTTGCTGGCCGCCGATCTCAACGGCGATGGCCAACCGGACCTGGTGATGTCCGGCATGGGTGTCGCACTGAATCAGGGTGGCGGCGTATTCGCGCCGGCCGTATGGTATCAGAACCAATTGGGTGGGGGCGGCCTCGCCGGCGACTTTCGGCATCTCGGGCGCCCGGACTTGGTGGTGGCAGGCGATTTTTATGTAAACGACGGCGCTGGGGCCTTCCTGGCTCCGCGTTCGTTTCCCACGGCGTGCGCAGATTGTTT
>DATKFU010000150.1:0-4083 GCA_035511215.1 Bryobacteraceae bacterium
GGAACTTGCAAGGAGGAAGTTACCCGCCTGCACCATGAGTAGATTTGCAACCTGTGACCCATAAAAAAGCGGCTGTGAGCTGGAATCTGGCTTGAATGTCAGAACAGAGCGCCGCTGATCGGGTGCCCGGCTTGGCACAAACGCGTCCCACGATATGAGCCCGAAGATGGCAAACCTGGGTGTGGGGGTTCAAGCCCCCTCTCCGCACCAGATTCTAAAAGACCTAAGGCTGCTCACAATGGGCAGCCTTTCATCGATTTGTGCAACTGTAGTGGTTTTGTAGCGGTCTCTCCCGTTTAGCTGTTTAGCTAGCGCGCGGAGCGGGCCGACGGACGCCGGACGATGAGCGCCAGGATAGCCAGACCGCCTAGCATGGCGCCGGTGGAAGGTTCGGGCGCCGACGTGTCCGGCGTCGTGGCATCCAGGCCAAGATATAGATTGCCGAGGCCCTCCGGAGTGCTGCTGGTCTGAAACGATCCATCGTTGACGATCAAAGCGGTATTGTCGCTCGACCCGACAACCGGCGGGTCAAAGAGGTCGAGCCCCAGATCCATACCGGCCGAAGTGTTGAGGATCGCGACCGTTACGATCAGGCTGTCCGGCGCCTCCAGGTTCGGGATGGAGAAGGGGACGGTCAGGATTGATGAGGCGTCGATAGCCAAGCCATCCACTTGGTAGTCACCCCCGATTTGCGCCCCGACTGGCGCACCTAAATTCCAGAACTGCGGGATTGCGCTGAAGGTGCCCGCGTCACCGTTATTGTAGAACTGGATAGAGGCAGAGTTCAAAAGACGGTCCACTCCGCCCAGCGCGACCTGGTCGCCGATTTGCGCGTAAGGGCCTGTGCTGTAAGAAATAGTGTTGAGTGTATCCGTTACTGTGTTGTCGTAAACCGTCCCCGCGACCGCGCCAGGGCCGCAGGCCAAGGCCAGAACGAATGATGTGAGAATATACCGTTTCATGGAAATAACAGCAGGGCCGGGGTTCCCGTGCGGGTAAGTTCGATCGTGAAAGTGACGGTTGCGCCGGCGTTAATGGGGCCGATTTCCTGGTAGGGACTTCCCACTGGTGCGGTCGCGGCGGTAACGCCGCTCGACTGGTAGAGCGTATACCCGGCGGCCAGATTGTCCAGGACGAAAGCAGCCGACGCGATCGCCGCTCCGGAGTTTGACACCGTGACCGATTGCGCATAGAGGCTCGTGGCCCGGTTAAAAACCAGGGCTCCCCGTGTGACTGTGAGTTGGCCGGTAACGTTGCCCGCCGCAACCTGCGCCGGTCCGGTCGATACCTGCAAACTGACAGCAGAGCCGGGGCTGACCTGCGCCCCTGCCGCCGGGTTGGTGCTGATCACGCTACCCGCGGCGACCGTGCCGCTCGGGGCCGTGGTGACACTCCCGGCAGCCAGGCCCGCGCCGGTGATTGCTGTAGTCGCGGCCGCCTGGGTCAGGCCGTTGACGTTCGGCACAGCGACCAGTAACCCCTGGTTGACGGTGAACGGGATACCAAGCACCGTGATGTGACCGGTTCTCGGCGACCCCGACGCATTCACCGCGTACGAGAAATTGACGATTCCATTGGCCGTCGTCCCAACGGTGAGCCATGGCTGATCGCTCACCGGCGCGCCGAGGTTGGTCGTAATCGGAACCACCGGCGGCAGCGCATCGGAACCGGCCGAATTCGGCTCGCTCAGGCTGCCGGAAGATATGTAGGCTTTGGAGAGTTGCCCGATAACGTTGGCATCGATCTCCGCGAAGTACAGGTTGCCGGACGCGCCGCGCGCCAGGCCCCGGTAACGGTTCGACGTTCCGGCCGGACTGCCCTGCACGACAGTCATCACCTGCTGCGTTGCGGCACTCCACAGCTTAACGGCGGAGTTTTGCATATCGCAGAAGTACACGTCGCCAGTGCTGCCATCCACTGCCATCCCCCACGGCCTGGCGAGACCAGTCCCCACCAGAGTCGTCACCTGCTGCGTTGCGGCACTCCACAGCTTAACGGCGTTATTTCCGCCATCCGCGAAGTAGACGTTCCCGGAACTGTCGAGCGCCATCCCGCGAGGCGAGCTTAGTCCGGACGATACCAGAGGCGTCACGGTCTGCGTCGCCGCCATCCACTCACTGATTGTGGCGGGTGAAACGGTGGAAAAATACACGTTGCCCGAGGCGTCCACCGCCACTCCGTCAGATCCGCTGGTGATTCCGGAAACCAGCGTCATCAGTTGCTGCGTCGACGCACTCCAAAAGTGGATTGCGGCGCTGTCGGCAATATACAGGTTGCCGTCGCCATCCACGGTCACCGCCGTGGGGCCGGTTACGCCACTCGAGATCAGAGTCGACACCTGCTGCGTCGCCACCGACCACTTTTTGACTACGTTGTTGGCGGTGTCGGCGATATACAGGTTGCCGAAACCGTCGACAGCCACTCCACTGGGGGCACTAAACCCTCCCTGTATCGGCGTGGTCGACTGACTGGCCGCCACATAGTCCGTGCCCGCCTGGGTTACGGTGAAGGTGAGACCGGCTATTGTCAGCGTGCCATTCCGAATTCCCGTGCCGCTGAACGCATCGATGGTGAAAGCAATCCATGCGCTGCCGCTGCCTGAACTGCTGCCGGCGGCGAGATGTAGGAAGCTGTTGTTGGCGGTGGCGCTCCAGGGTCCCTGCGTCGAAGCCTGCTGGACGGTCAGGAAAACGGAAGAACTTCCGGCAGCGCTGCCCACCAGAACGGAACTGGCGCTGAGCCCGATCAGTCCTCCCTCAATGGTCAGATTCACGGCCGAGCCGAAGCTGGCTGTTGTCCCCGGGGCCGGGTCCGCATTCGACACCGTGCCAGGCGGCACGGTCTGGAACAGAGTCGAAGTTGTCCTCACAAGCCAAGGAACTTGGGAGCAGGATTGTCCATTGATCGGGCCGCACTGCGGAACCGCCTCCTGAAGCCCATTGTTGCGGGTGTCGGTGAACCATACGTTGTCCTGGCCGTCGCTCGCCACTCCCAGAGGCTGATTGAGTCCGGATACCAACGTCGTCAGCGTATTGCCAGAGGAATTCCACCATTTGACCGCGTTGTTCCCGGAATCCGCGATATATAGATAGTTGTAGGGGATAAAGTCGACAACTCCGGTAGCGGGATTGTTAAAGAAGCCAGTCGAGTTGTCGGTGTAGGCTGCACAAACTACTGCCGAGGGCTGGCTCAGCCCGGTCGAGATCAGAGTGGTCACCTGACCGGATGAATAGGATTTGATCGCGCTGTTACCCGTATCTGCGATGATTAAGCCGCCGCCAATGCACCATCCCAGACCAGTTGGCCCATTGAGTCCCGAGGAGACCAGAGTGGTCACCTGCTGTGTCGCCGCCGTCCAGACTTTGATTGCACTGTTGCCGGTATCGGCGATGTAAACGTTGCCGAGGCTGGCGACCTGCTGCGCGCCGAAAATGTAATATGCCCCCTGGCGCCACCTGATGCGTGGTCGCATTCCACTCGTCGATTACCCCATTGTCGACGTCCGAAAGGTAGACATTGCCGGCAAGGTCCACCGCGACTCCATAGTAGGGCGTTCCCGAGGCGAGCGTCGTGATCTGCTGCGTCGACGCAGTCCACATTTTGACCGACAGGTCGACAGCCCCCACGGTGAAACCACTCGCGATGTACAGGTTGCCGGCGCCATCCACCGCCACTCCGGTCGCGGCTATTCCCGGGATCAGGGTCGTGATCTGCTGCGTCGACGCAGTCCACTTCTTGATTGCGGAGTTGCCGGTATCCGCGATATACACGTTGCCGGAGCCATCCACCGCCAGTGCACTGGGCCCATTGAGTCCCGTAGCCAGAGTTGTCGTAACCGCGGCCGCGCTGGCCGGGTGGGTGACTTTCAGCAAGGCCTCCCCGTTACCGGTTGGGGAATCGCCAACGACGTACATGATGCCGGCGCCATCGAACGGTTAACCTCGCAGCTTCCTTCCCAGCAGGCATACTACGAATTTTCCAATTTGACGTCGATCGCCTTCCTGAGGAAACCCAGGGATAGCGACGCATCCAGCATTTACATCGTCCCCGCAACCGGCGGCCCGGAGCGAAAAATCGTCGATC
>DATKFU010000151.1:0-27553 GCA_035511215.1 Bryobacteraceae bacterium
GTGGACACCAAGCTTGCCGCCCCCGCCGCGCCGGTGGATCCCAAGGCGTACCTCATTGGCGCCGAGGATGTCATTTCCATCCGGGTCTGGCACGAGCCGGAAAATTCGGGCCAGTTTGTGGTGCGCCCGGACGGCAAAATCTCCGTTCCGCTGGTCGGGGAGATCCAGGCGGCCGGCCTTACTCCCGAAAAGTTGAGCCTCAACATCGCCGGAAGCCTGCAAAAAATCATGGTCCATCCCGAAGTGACGGTCGGGGTGGAGAAGGTCAACAGCAAGAAATATTACATCCAGGGCGAGGTCAACAAGGCGGGATCCTACCCGCTGGTCATCGATACCACGGTATTGGAAGCGCTGGTCAATGCGGGCGGCTTTCGCGATTTCGCCAACACCAAGAAAATCGTCATTCTGCGCGGCACCCAACGGTTGAAGTTCAACTATCACGACGTCACCCACGGCAAGAATATGGAGCAGAATATACTGTTGAAGCCTGGCGACCAGATCATCGTGCCCTGACGAACAATGACGCGCGCCGTGTAGAGATCGGCGCCTGCCGCCGATCTTCAGAAGGAGAGCTTTCGGACGAATGGTACCCCAGCAAGGATACGTCACTGTTTCCCGCCGCCCGCCGGATGTCGAAGACTATATCGATATTCTGCGGCGCTATCGTTCCTGGATCGTGGGACCGGCCTTCGCCGGGTTGGTGGTCGCCGTGGTGGTGGCGTTTCTGTGGCCGGACACCTTCATTTCCACGGCGGTGCTGCGCATCACGCCGCAACAGATTTCCGAGCGCCTGGTGCCCAGTAACATCAGTACCCAGATGGCGGAACGTCTGATGGCCATGCAGCAGCAGATCGAGAGCCGTACGCAATTGCAGGAGCTGATTCAGCGGCCCTCCCTCAACCTGTATCCGAAGGAGCGCCAGCGCAAGCCCATGGAAGACGTCATCGACCAGATGCGCAAGGCCATCAAGATCAACGTGCTCGACACGGGCACGGCGCAGTCTCCGCAAAAGGCCGCTTCGGCTTTCGCCATCAGCTTCTCCTACTCCGACAAGTACAAGGCGCAGGCCGTCGTCCGGGAGTTGGTATCCAAGTTCACCGAAGAGACCAACAACCAGCTCCGCCAGCAATCCAACACCACCACCCTGTTTTTGAACGATCAGCTCAAGGAAGCCAGGCAGAACATCGACCGGCTGGACGCTGAGATTACCAGGTTCAAGATGGAGAACGTCGGCCGCCTTCCCGACCAGTTGCAATCGAACCTGCAGGCGGTCAACGCCCTGGAGTTGCGGCAGCAGAGCTTGAATGACAGCATTACGCGAGACGCTCAGGACAAGATGATGCTCGAGACCCAGCTTCAGAATCTGGAGCATCAGTCCGCTTTTATCGGCGCCAACCTGGACCAGACCGGCGGCCGGGAGGCCGTGCGGAACGAGCGGCTGATCCAACTGAACAACAAGATCATGGATCTCGACACGCTGCTTTCCGCGGCGCGGCAGACCTATAAAGAGGATCATCCGAATATTCGCAGCCTAGAGGCTCAGTTGGGTGTGCTCAAGAAGCAGCGGGACGATCTAGAAAAGGACGAGTCCAACGCCGCGGCCAAGGCTGGCGCAACCAAGGCGGTGCCGAGTGCGCAGTTGGCCCAGGCCCAGGAGAACCTGAAGCTGCAGATGGCCGGTGTGAAGGCCCAGATCCAGGCGCGCAATATGGAGATGGAAGAGCGCGCCAAGCAGCTTAAGGCGGTGCAAACGGAAATCGGAGCTTACCGGGCGCGCATCGAAACCAGCCCCATCAACGAGCAGAAATACGAAGGCTTGGTTCGCGAGTACAATCTCGCCAAGGCGGACTACGACGAAAAGTCCAAGAAGATGGAGATCTCGCAAACCTCCAGCAACCTGGAGGAGCGCAAGGCCGGTGAGAACCTGGAGACCCTCGATCCGCCCTCTCTGCCGGAGCAGGCCAGCGAGCCCAACCGCCTGATGATTGCCGGCGCCGGTATGAGCCTGGGCCTGTTTTTCGGCGTGTTCATGGCGGGCGTCAAGGAGATGAAAGACACTTCTCTGAAGAACTTGAAAGATGTCCGCGCGTACACCAACCTGCCGGTGCTGAGCAGCATCCCAGTGTTGGAGAATGCGCTGCGGGTGCGCCGCAATCGCCGCCTGTTCTGGCTGGGCTGGTCTTCTGCGATCGTCATAGGCACCATTGCCATGAGCGGTTCCATGTACTATTACTATTTTGGCAAGAGTTAGGAACAAGGATGAGCAGAGTACATGATGCCTTACGCCGCGCCGGACAGGGCGGCGTCTTGAATTTGGAAAGCGGAAATGCCGCGGAAGCGCCCCCAGAGGGGCTTGACCACCTGCATCACCCGCAGGGTCCGCTGCGGGATGGGGAGAATGGGATGGCGCGCGTGGCCAAGGAGGATTCCGCGCCCGGCGGATTGCACCCAGCCGTCCTGGAAAACGTGCCCGAAGTCCCGTTCCAACCCGCGCCGGAGTCGCACCTGCTCGATCTGGAACATGCGCATGACACCCCGGCCGAGGAATTCCGGACTCTGCGCACGCGTCTCAATCACCTCCAGACGCTGCAGCCGCTGCACACCGTCGTGGTCACCAGCCCATCGCCCGCCGAGGGCAAGACCTTCACCGCCGTGAACCTGGCTCTGGCCGAGTCGCATTTGACCGAAAACCGGATCCTGCTCGGAGACTTCGACTTGCGCCGGCCGCTGATTCACAGTCTTTTCCAGATAGACCGCGCCCCCGGTCTCACGGATTATCTTAGGGGCGAAGTGCCGCTCTCTGGCGCCCTGCGCCGGGTGTCCGGTATGAACTTGTATGTCCTGCCCGCCGGGTCGTTGGTCAAGAACCCGCTCGAATTGCTCAATACCCGGCAGGTGAAAGTACTTTTCGAAGAGCTGCCCAAGGTATTTACCTGGGCCATCTTCGACACGCCGCCGCTGCTCTTTTCGGCGGATGCCAACCTGCTTTCCACGCTGGCCGACGGCACCATTCTGGTGGTCAAGATCGGCTCCACCACCTTCGACAGTGTGACCCGTGCGATGCAGTCCCTGTGCGAGAATAACGTGCTCGGCATCGTGGCCAATTGCGCCCGCGCTTCGGAGTTGTACAGCAAGTATACGTACTACTATTCAAAGGCCGAATAAGATAAAGAAGTCAGAAGCCGGAATTCCCTATCTTCCCCTGCATCTTGGCCGCGAACCGCGCGATGTTGACGATCGCCCGCTCGTGCGTGCCTTCACCGCATTTCTCCTTCTCGTCCCAGGCCTCCACTCTGAAATTGACGTGCCGCCCTTCCACCCCGATCACCTCGGCCTTGAATGTGACCGTCATGCCCATCGGCGTAGCCGCCAGATGGTAGACATCTACGTGGGTGCCCACCGTATCGTGGCCCGCCTCCAGCAAAGGCAGCACGGCGTTGCGGCAAGTCCGCTCCATCCAGCCGATCATCCACGGTGTGGCCAGCACCCGCGCCCCCTCCATGCCCAGAAAATTGATAGCCACCTCGTTGTCCACCAGCAGCTTCTGTTCGAGCCTTGTTCCGATCGGTATCTCCGGCATGTCAGCCCTTCATCCCCGCCAGCACGCCCCGCATGTAACTGAACGAATTCTTCATCCCCGGCAGAGGATTGTCTCCGTTAATCTCGTACTCCAGATTCACGCAGCCTTGATATCCGATCTTCTGCAGCTGCCTGAAGATGCCCACCACCGGCATAATGCCTTCGCCCACGTCGCACTGGATGGCGTGCGGCTCGAACGTCCGCAGGTCCTTGATGTGCATATCGAACAGCCGGCTGCCCGCCTCCGGGATCGACTCCACCACGTTCGCGCCCGCCCGCGACGAGTGTCCCACGTCCATGCACAGCCCGCACCGCGGGTCCATGTTCCGCACCACTGCGAGCACCGACTGCGGTGTCGGATACTGCTTGTCTTCCGGACCGTGCGTGTGTATGGCGATGCGGATGTTGTACTCCTTGACGCACTTCTCGATCGCGCCCAGGTTGCTGTGTGTGGGCGCGCAGACGATCATGGGCATGCCGCACATCCTGGCGTATTCGAAGTAGCGGCGAATATCGTCCGGGTCGTCCTTCGCCAGCGTAATGTTTCCCCCGCTCACGATGGTGAGGCCGGCGCGCTCGAATTCCTTCCGCCCGCTTTCCAGTTCCTCCGGGCTGCTCCGATACGGCAGGTGAAACTCCTTGACGCTGACATACGGCGTGCGCAGTTCTTTGATGCAGCGGATGGCCAGGGCCCGGCTATACTCGCGCAGCGAGTAGCTGGCCACGCCCAGCTTGATCCCGCCCGTAGCATCTTCAACGGCCGCGCCGCGTCCCGGACTGCCCAGTCCCGCCAGGCCGGCCGCCGCCAGGAACCCGCGGCGATTCAATTCAAAGCTCATAATGGAACCATTTTACATTGCCCCGGCCGGGCATTTTTACTTGAATCCATCCGCCCTCTCCGCCACTCCATTATTATGTCTGGGTGATACTTATGACAGTGCAAGAAACGGACCAACCCTATATCCTGGCCTGTCTCGAACTGCATGGCGGGAATCACGCAGCCGTCTACTCCGCTGAGCTTCCAGGGCTTGCAGCCTGGGTCGCATGCCGTCCCTTAGGCGACTCGCAGCGCGGCGGAGATCTGTATTACCTCTCGGCGTGCAGCCAGGGCGTGATCGCCCGCGTGGTGCTGGCCGACGTCGCCGGCCATGGGGAGATTGTCAATTCCGCCGCCGTCCGCCTCCGCGACGCCCTGCGCGAGCACGTCGATCACTGGGACCAATCCATACTCATCCGCCGCCTCAACGAGAGCATTCTCAGAGGCGAGCCGCGCTCCCGGTTTGCCACCGCCTTTGTCGCGAGTTTCTACCGCGAATCCGGCGAGTTGCTGTTCACCAACGCCGGCCACCAGCCTCCGCTGTGGTATCGTGTTGCGAGCGGCGAGTGGAGCTTTCTGCTCGATTCGACGCCGTATAGTAAAGAGATTATGGACCTGCCGCTCGGCATGATCGCAGGAACCTCCTATAGCCAGACCGCCGTGCAGTTGGAGGTGGGCGACCTGCTGCTCCTGTACACCGACGGCATCAACGAGTCCTGCGACGAATCGGGCGAACAGCTCGGTATGGACCGCCTGCTGTCTATCGCCCGCGATCTGCCGGTCGAATCCGCCGCGGCTGCCGGACAGGCCCTGCTGGCGGCTGTCGAACGGTTTCGGGGTTCCGCGCCGCGGGAGGACGATGAAACCGTGGTGGCGCTCGAACGGTCCAGGCACCTTGGAGCACGCGGAGTCGCTTGATGGCCGGCCCCAAGCTGTCTCTCAAGTTCGTCATGCCCAGCGATCCGCGTTACCTGCCCGTCGTGCGCGGAGCCATCGGCCCCTTGGCCGCCGCCATCGGCTGGGGCGAATCCGACTGCCTGGCCATCACGCTGGCGCTCGATGAAGCCCTCGCCAATATCATCCGGCACGCCTACCACAGCCGCGCCGATGGCCTCATCGAATTGGAATGCAGCGAGAGCGCGGACGGTTTGGAAGTCGCTTTGCTGGATAAAGGCGAGGCGCCGGATAGGACTAAAATATGTGCGCGCGCAGTTGCCTGCGATCAACCGGGCGGACTCGGAACTCACATCATCAAGGATGTGATGGACACGGTGTCGTATCAAGCCACGCCTGCGGGAAACCGCTTCGTGGCCACCAAACGCCTCAGAAAGACGATATGAAAATCTCGATTCGCGATGCGGGTGCGGCAAAGGTCGTGGAAATCGAAGGGGACGTGGATCTCGGCACTTCTCCCGATCTCCGCCGCACCCTGTTTGAAAACTTGCTCCTGGCGCCCAAACTGGCCCTCAACCTGGCGGCCATCCGCTACATCGACAGCTCCGGCATCGCCACCCTGATCGAAGTGCTCAAGGACTCCCAGCGCCGCAACAAGGAATTCGTGCTCTTCGGACTGAGTCCCGCCGTCCAGCAGGTCTTCCGTCTCACGCACGTGATCCGTATCTTTCAGGTGTTCCAGACCGAGGAAGAGGCCCTGGGAAGCGCGTGATGCAATTCGTGGCGGAGGTGGGCGCCGCAACCGAGCGCAGCGTAGCCTACCTGGGCGGCCTGGTTCAGCTCTTCGCGCAATCTCTGCGCCTGCTGTTCGTTTCGCCGCTGAAGCGTAGCCGCCTCGCGGAGCGCGCGCTGCATCAGGCTATGGCAGTCGGCGTGGACGCCCTGCCCATCATCTCCCTGATCACCTTCTTTGTCGGAGTCATCATCGCACTCCAGGGCGCCTATGAGTTGCAGCGGCTGGGAGCCATGCAGTTGGTGGCCAGCCTGGTCTCCATCTCTATCACCCGCGAGCTCGGCCCCCTGATCACCGCCATCGTGGTCATCGGCCGGTCCGGCTCGGCGTTTGCCGCCGAAATCGGCACCATGCGTGTCACCGAAGAGTTGGATGCGCTCGAAACCATGGCGCTCGACCCAGTCGCGTTTCTGGTGGTGCCCAAGTTCCTGGCCATGGCCATCATGATGCCGTGTCTCGCCGTCTGGTCCGACTTCATGGGCGTGCTCGGCGGCTGCCTGTTCGGAGTGGTCAGCAACAACTTCACCTTCGGCAGCTACGTGATTGCCACGCGCGATTCTCTGGTTGCGCACGATATCACCACCGGCATCGTCAAGGCCCTGGTCTTCGGGCTGGTGATCACCGCGGTCGGCTGCCAGGAAGGCTTCTCCACCGGCGCGGGCGCCGAAGAAGTGGGACGCTCCACCACTTCGGCCGTGGTCGTCTCTATCCTGCTGGTCATCCTGATCGATCTCGTCTTCACCACGTTGTTCTACCTGGCGCGAGGGACCGCATAGCAATGCGGGCAACCTGCAAATCTAACGAATTTCTAATCTCCTCATAATCCATCCGCGATTCCAATCCTGTAAGCTGGCATTGTTGGGGAACGCCAACAGAAAGTCGAGGACCACAGGCTATGCCTTTGATTCAAGTGAAACTGATTGAGGACGTCTTTACACCAGCACAGAAGAAGGAAATGATCGCCAGGCTTACAGATGCGATGGTTGCCATCGAGGGCGAGAATATGCGGTCAGTCACATGGGTGGTGATCGAGGACGTTCGTAGCGGCGATTGGGGTATCGGCGGCCAGGCACTGACGACGGAAGCGGTTCGGGCGCTCGCCGCCGGAAAAGGCTGATGTCCATGAAGGGGTGGAGGAGCAGCCTCTCGCCTCCACTCTCAGTCACCTTACCGGGTTCTTGATATGATCTTGGGTTCGCGAGGGCAATGCGTCATGCCACGAGTTCGGGATCTGCTGGACCGCCAGGTGGCCGGAAGCTTCGTCGGCCGGACTGAAGAGCTTAACCTGCTGCACGATATTTTGGCCGATGCGGGACCCGTTGTGGTGCATCTGCATGGGATTGCGGGAATCGGGAAGTCGCGGCTTCTGGGCGCTTTCATTCAGGTCGCCCGCGCGGAAGGCGCGATTGTGCTTCGGCTGGACTGCCGCGCGATTGAACCCACGGAAGCCGGTCTGCTCAGCGAGCTCGCCACCGCGAGCGGCGGCGTGGCCGGCCCTCCCGAAGAGATCGCCGCGCGCCTCGGACGTGTTGGGGCCAAAATAGTTGTCGCCCTCGACACCTATGAAGTCTTCCGCTTGATGGACACCTGGCTTCGCCAGGCATTCCTGCCTATGTTGCCCGACAATGTAAGGTTCATTCTCTGCGGCCGGGAAGCGCCCGTGACGGCATGGCTGTCCGATCCCGGATGGCATGGCCTATTCAGGAGCATCCGCTTGGAGTCTCTGGAACGGCGCGATTCGGCTGAGCTTTTATTTCGCGCGGGCGTGGCGAAGGAAGATGCCAAATCTCTAGCGGGAATCTGCCATGGCCACCCTTTGGCCCTTACGCTGGCGGCTGCTGTGCGCCATACGGAACGGATCGCGTTGACTGCCGGTATGGCACAGCGCGTGGTGGAAGAGTTCTCACGTTTGTTCCTGACCGATGTCACCGATCCCCAAACGCGCCGGGCGCTGGAGGCGGCATCGGTGGTGCGTCGCGTGACCTTACCGATTCTGAGCGCCATGCTGCCCGATGCATCGCCGCAAGATGCCCAGGAGCGCATCCGGGCGCTCCCGTTCGTTCAACCCGGCCGCGATGGCCTTCACATCCATGACGCCGTCCGCGAAGCTATCGCAGCAACATTGCGAGCCGACAATCCGCAGCAATATCACGCCTATCGGCGGTCTTCCTACCGCTATTTCATGACCGAGCTTCCCGGTGCTCCCGCGTCGGATTTGTGGCGCTACACCGCGGACCTGCTCTATCTTCTTGAGAACCCGGTGGTGCGGGAAGCTTTTTTCCCCAGCAGCACGCAGGAATACTCGGTAGAGCCGGCGCGCATCCACGATGCACAGGCGATTCTCGATATCATCGACCGCCACGAGGATTCGGTCGCCGCGTGTTATATGCGCAGATGGTGGACTGAGGCGCCCGAGACGTTTGCTGTCGCGCGCGCCCGGAACGGTTCGGTCGCAGGCTTTTATTGCGTCTTCGATCCCGGCAGTGTTCCGGGCCGGCTCTGCGGCGAGGATCCGGTTACGCGCGCGTGGTTGAACCACCTGGACAAGCAGCCGCTGCCGCGTCAGCAGCGCGCTTTATTCCTCCGGCGCTGGTTCTCTGCCGAGGATGGCGAAGCGCCATCTCCGGTTCAGGCGGCCTGCTGGGTCGACGTGAAACGCAAATACCTGGAGCTCCGTCCGAATCTGAGGCGCGTATACCTCACAGTTCGCGACCTGAAACCATATGCTGCTGCGGCAGCGAAACTCGGCTTTCGCGTACTGGCCGAAGCCGGCGGCGATGGCTGCCATTCGGCGATGCTGGACTTCGGACCTTCGTCCGTCGATGGATGGCTCGGCCGATTGGTAGCCGCCGAGCTTGGCGTCGAAGAGGACGGCCTGCTCGATTGCGCCGCACGGGAGCTGGTGTTGAATGGCCGCCGCGTCGGCTTGACCAGGCTGGAGTTCGGCGTGCTGGAATTCCTCCAGCGGCGCGTAGGGGAGGCCGTCCCCCGTAGTTCATTGCTGGCGTGTGTCTGGGAGCAGAACTACGACGGCGGAGGAAACGTAGTAGATGTCGTGATCCGCGGCCTCAGGAAAAAGCTCGGCGAGAAGGCGTCCTTGATTCAAACCGTTCACGGCGTCGGATATCGCCTCCGTCGAGAGAATACGTCAACCAAATCGCTAACTGTTCACGGAAGCGATCACCCTATTGTGACCGCCACTGCAGAACGATTCGACCCGGCTTAAGCACATCCAACGGCCGTAATGCATAGGCCGAAAACGAAATCTTCCACGGCGAGACGGTGGTGGTGATCGGCGGCTCCGGCTCCGGCAAGAGCACCCTGCTCCGCACGCTGGTCGGCCTCGAAAAGCCGTCTTCCGGAGAAGTGCGCATCAAAGGTGTGGATATCGCCAAGGCTTCCTCCCGCGCCCGGTCTGCGGTTCTGGTGTTCGCCGGACGCTTCCATATAGACTATCTCTATGACTCCGCAATCGAAGAAAGCGAGGCGCCGTTTTCACGCTCACGTAGAGACGCGCGCAGGTTCGCTCGACGGGCTTCTACTAGCAGCCTTTTGGCAGAGGGTGCTCGGATACTGCGTCGACCTGCTGCTCGCTGTGATCATCTGGGCGCCCGTGGAATACTTGTGGCGAAGGTTTCTGCTTCATGAGACGGATTTTCGCGGCGTCTGGGACTTTCACGAACCGGGGAACATCATTGTGATGGTGCTCTATTGGGGATTGGGCAACTATTTTGGCAACGGTCAAACGCCAGGCAAGTGGGTCGCGCGCACAAGAGCTATGTCGCTTACGGGCGAACGTATGGGACTATGGCAATCGATTGAGCGCGCGCTGGGGTATGGAGCAGCGGTGCTGGAGTTAGGCCTCGGGTTCTTGCAGTTCTTTTGGGATACTAATCGGAAATGTGCGCAGGATCGGCTCGCCGAGACGATTGTGATCGACGTCAGAAAGCCGAAAGCCGACGCCGTGACCGAACGGGCGAAGTCTGAGTCGGAGGCGCGGCTATTTGGTTGATGTGGGCGGCCGCCATGAACAGCGCCAGGGGGATCGACCGGGATGGACTAACGCTCCGCGCGACGCAGCCGCTCGAAACACCTAAGCCCTGGGAGATGTACACTGGAGTGAAACTCATGGCGCGGAATCGGCCTCATTTTAACGCCTATGAATAGCATGGCCGCGCCCGCCCCTCCCGCTGCGGTTCCCGTCATTTCCGCGCGCGATCTCCGCGTGCAATACGGCGAGCGCGAGGTTCTGCACGGCCTCACCTTCGACATCTTCCACGGCGAGACGGTAGTGGTGATCGGCGGCTCCGGCTCCGGCAAGAGCACCCTGCTCCGCACTCTGGTCGGCCTCGAAAAGCCGTCCTCCGGAGAGGTCCGCATCAAGGGTGTGGATATCGCCAAGGCTTCCCCCCGCCAGATGGATGCCATCCGCAAGAAGATCGGCCTGGCATTTCAGGGCGGCGCATTGATCGGCTCCCTGCCGGTGGGCGAAAACATCGCGCTGCCCTTGCTGGAACACACTACCCTGAACCCTACCACCATCGAGGTGATGGTCCGCATCAAGCTGGAGCAGGTGGGCCTAAGCGGCTTCGAGAACTACAATCCCGCCCAGCTCAGCGGAGGCATGCGCAAGCGCGCCGCATTCGCCCGTGCCATCGCCATGGACCCCGACATTCTGTTCTTCGACGAACCTTCCGCCGGCCTCGACCCCATCACCGCGGCCGGCATCGACGATCTGATCCTGGATCTCAAGAAGGCCTACTCCATGGCCATGGTAGTGGTGACTCACGAACTGGCCAGCGCCTTCCTCATCGCCGACCGCATCATCCTGCTCGACCGCGGTACCATCGTGGCTATTGGTCCGGTCCAGGAAGTGCGCGAAAGTCGCCACCCGCGCGTCCGCCAGTTTCTCGACCGCGTGGCCGACACCACCCTGGATGAAGACGTGGATCACCTCCGCATGTTCACGGAAGGAATAAAGTGGAAAGGATGGGGGGCTGAAGGATGAGCGCCATGCGCGAACGCACTCTCGTGGGGCTGTTTGTTTTAGTTGCGGGCGCCCTGTTGATCGGGACCATGCTGGCCATCTCCGGCGGCCTGGGCACCTCGACCGTATCTCACCGCGCCTATTTCAAGTTTGCGGGCGGCGTACAACCCGGCGCTCCGGTGCGCTACGGCGGTCTCACAGTGGGCAAAGTGACCCGTGTGCGCGTGGACCCCGGCAACTCCACACGCATCGAAATCGATGTCGCCGTGGACCGCGATGCGCCTCTGAAAACCGACAGCGTGGCTAAGATTTCCACCCTGGGCCCGTTGACCGACAACTACATTGAGGTTGGCACCGGTACCCTGCAGGCTCCGCTCGCGCCTCCTGGTTCCGAGCTGCCCTCCGCGGAAGCTTTCGGCCTGCCGCAGTTGGGCGACGCCGCGCAAGCCATGCTGCCCGATGTGCACAACGCCATACAGAAGTTGAACCAGAACCTCGACGGCCTGCAGGTCACTATCGCGCGCGCCAACGATCTGCTCAACGACCGCAACCGCGCCAGCATCGGCAGTTCGCTCGACAACGTCAACCATCTGGTCGCCGACGCGCGGCCTAAAGTGACTGACTCGCTGAACAACCTGAACGGTCTGCTCAACGACGCGCGCCCCAAGGTTTCCGCCAGCCTGACACACGTCGAGGACATCACCAAGGACCTCAATACCAAACTGGGCCCGCTCCTGGACGACGTGAAGACCACCACCGCCCGCGCCAACGATACTCTTTCGCATGTGGATTCCACCCTGCTGGAAAACCGTCCCGACATCCGCGCGTCCGTGGCCGCCTTGCGCGATACGCTGGGCCAGTTGAACCAGACGCTGGATCGAAACTCCGCTAACATCGACGAGTTGCTGGATAATATCCGCATGTCCACCGAAAACCTCAGGACACTAACGGAAACCTTGGAGCGCGCCCCGGCCAGCCTGATCCGCGGCATCAAGGTCCCTGAACGCAAACCCGGAGACCCGTAGCGCACGCACTCCTGCGTGCCGCGTCCCCACTCATGGGGACGCAGGCTATTTGACTGACTATATGCGTACCCCAATCCCACTAACCCTAACCGCTATAACCGCCTTAGCCATCCTGCTGCTCACCAGCTGCGCCACCACGCGGCCGGTCCACTACTATACCCTGGGACCGGCGGCTGCCACAAATCAATCCAAACCGGACGGTCCCATCATCCTGGTCGGCCTTATCGCCACGCCCGAGTCCTTGCAGGACGCCCGCATTCGCTATCGCACCGGCGCCAACGAAACCGGCTCCTACGAATACCATCGCTGGACGGAACGTCCCGGCGCCATGGTCCGCGACTCGCTGGTGCAGGCGTTGCGCGCCTCCGGCAAGTATCAGCGCGTGCTGGAGGCGTCCAGCTCCGCCATTGGCGACTACCTGGTGCGCGGCAAGCTCTCCGAATTTGCCGAAGTGGACGACCCGGCGATCCAAACCAAAATCTGGCTCCGGCTGGAACTGATCGACAGAAAGACCAACCGCAGCGTCTGGGATCGCCCCTTCGAGCGCGCAGAGCCTGCCAGCGGCAAGAATATCAAGGATGTGGTCGGCTCCATGGATCGCAACCTGCAACAAGTCGCGACCGCTGCCGCCGTGGAGATCGACCGGTTCCTGTCTGCCCCGCGCTGACCTTCCTGGGCTGGCGTGGGCGGCCGTTTCCGCCTGCCGGGCGACCGCTACTGCATCAGTTTGCTCTTGATCTGGTCGGAGCCAAATCCGATCACGATAATCGCGAGCGCCGCCGGAATGAAGTCCAGTTTCAGCACCTGGTCTTTCGCCCCCGCCATCAAGCCCACCAACGCCGGCAGGATCGCTACGAATACCTGGATGGCCTCGGCCCACTTCCGGTTGCGCAGGTGCCGCCGTTCCCGCGGGTCGTCCTGCTGCGTGCTCGAAACGTCTACAGACAGCGGTGCAAGAGGATCGAGATAGTCGCCGCCATTCGGCTGCTGCCGCTGGAACCGCACCTTCACCTGGTACGTGCCGGCCTGCGGGAAATAATGTGTGACCATCCAACCGTACTCCTGCATGATCGCCCTGTCCGGGTTTCCGGGGCTTTTCGGGCCGTGGTCGAAATACCAGATGCAGGTCCAGTCCTGCTGCGCCTCGGCGGTGTTGTAGGCCGGATAGGCGAACTCCAGCCGGAATTGCGTGGGCGCAAACTGCCGCACCGCGAAGCGATCCATGCGGATGGTTACGCTGCGCGGGTTGAGCTGCGTCTGGATGTCCTCCGCGTAGATGTTCTGTTCAATTTCCCGGACATAGCGCAGCGCGAAATCAAGCCCTTCCCAACTGAAGAGCAGCAGGCGTTGGGCAAGTTCCTTTTCGATCGCATCGAGCTTGGCCGGGTTCGCCAACTGGCCGGAGTCGCGCCAACACACGTACCTGCGGACCAGGTCCAGCTTGTAAAGAATCATGTCCCACTTGGCGTAGTCCGGCGTGAAGCCATTAGCGTCCTCCGGCGCCACCTTCAATTCGGCAAAAAGCTCCGGCAAGGCCTTGGCGATGCGCTCGGTGGTTGCGGAGTCCCCGATGGGGTTTGGCGGGTCTCTTGGAGGTGCGCTCTTGGCGAACTCCTTCTTCAACATCTTGGCGCGGGTCGCCAGTTGGCTTCCAAAATCCGGCCCCGGCTTGTGCAAGTCGTCCATGGCCTTTTCAATCTGCGCCACGGTGCCTTTGGCGGACGCCAGGATCTTATCGTTAAGTCCGACTGAGTCCAGGCCCTGGATAACCTCCTCGAAGAGGTCCTCGATCTCATCCACCAGCGTGGGAGCCGTGGCTTGCGCCCGCAGCGCCTCAAAGCGAATGCGGTCGGTGCCTATCTGCTGCAGCAGATCCACACGGCTGCTCAGTTGATCGGCCGACTGCTTCAGTTGGGTGATCCGGCTCTTGAACTCCAGGCTGTAGAAACTGACATATCGCGTGCTCTCTTCCAGGCTCTTGCGCTCGATGCCCGCCAGCACCCGCAACCGGGAAGACAGGGCCATGGGAAGGCTGGCAACGCGCCCGTCAATCTCGCTCAACAGGGTTCGGAAATCGCGCCGGCTGAAGTAGTTCGGAACCACCAGGTTGACGAAGAACGAGGCGCCGGCGCCCAACAGGAGCGTGAACAGAACAAAGCCATCCGCCCATAGCGCCTGCCAATCCGCTGAGCAGATCGCCAGGTTCAACTTCACCTTGAACGTCTTGGTGGGCGCGTCCATCGATGGCGCGCACGCCGGGCCGGCGCAGCCCGTGCAGCGCAGGCGTACGGTCAACCGGCCGTCGCCGGTCTGGTCTTTCAATAAGCTCTTTAACGAAAACCATCCGCTGGGGGGAGTGAAATTAACCTGGCCGGCTCCGTTTGCCGGAAGCACCAGGGCATTCCCTGAGGCCACATCCTCCTTGCCGTCGACCTCGAATTCCCAGCGCACCAGATTGGCCCTGTCATCCGCGTTGGTGAAAGCCAACAACTTGGGCACGCCGCTTTCGAGCGATATCTGCGGTGCGTCCGGGTTGGGCACGTCCAGCTTTACAGCGAAGCTCACCTTGGCTCGAGTCACCTTGAATGTGCCGATCTTGATGCCGTGGTTCTTCACGTCGATGTCCCACGCGCCCTCCTGCAGCACATCCTGGACATCGGCCCTGACATAGACGGATTTCCCGGGCTCTACCGCGACGATTTCCGCATCGGTTTTCCCCGCCAGGTCGAAGACCGGCCGAAAAGCTACTCTGGCGCCGGACGGCTTGCCGGCAACGGTTGTCACCTCGCTGGCGGCGGGCGCGAGGGTTACCGGGGTTGGCCCGTCATTTCGAAATTGCAACACCACGCTGCTGAAGGTGCAAGCCGGATCGATTGTGAGTACGGGCGCGTCGGCCAGTGTCAACGTGCCGGGTGTGGCGGGCAGCGAAACCGGGCGCACCAGCGCCGCTAGAACGAGACAGGCTGCAACTAAGTGCAACGGACCGCGGTGGCTCACGCATGGCCTCCAAACAACGTAAGCTAACCAAGAGGGAGGTGTGAAGTCAAGAATGATGCTCTCCCGAGCCGAAACCAAGGCCCTCTACGACAAAATCAGCAAGGTCTACGATCTGCTGTCGGAGCGCACCGAAGAACCCGTGCGCGAGGCCGGCGTGCGGATGCTCGCGCCGCAGGCCGGTGAGACGGTGCTCGAAATCGGATTCGGCACCGGGCACACGCTCGTCGGGCTGGCCCGCGCCGTAGGGCCGTCCGGCAGGGTTCATGGCATCGATCTCTCCGATGGAATGATGGCCGTTGCAGAAAGCCGGGTCCGGCACGAAGGCGTCGCGGACCGCGTCGTACTGCGGACGGGAGACGCCACCGGCTTGCCGTATCCGGCCGATAGCATGGACGCCATATTCATGAGCTTCACGCTGGAGTTGTTCGCCGCCCCGGAAATCCCAGTGGTCCTCGCGCAATGCCGGCGGGTCCTGAAGACCGGCGGACGCATCGTGGTGGTGGGCATGTCCAAAGAAGGAGAGCACGGACTGGTTTATGAAGCTTATGAGTGGACCCATCGGCACTTTCCCAATTTTGTCGATTGCCGCCCGATTCTGGTAGGCCAGGCGCTGGCCGCGGCCGCCCTTCAGGTTACGGAGAAGCAACATGTGCAGATCTGGGTGCCCATGGAAATCGTGCGCGCCGCCAAGGTCAGTTAGGCGGCCGAGCCGTCGGAAACCTCAGCCCTCCGGTCGATCACTTCGCGGGCGATCTCGCGCATGGGTATGCGCCGCTGGCGGCTGGTCCGGCGAAGGTGGAGGTAGGCGTGCTCCTCCGTCCACCCGTAATCGGACTGGAGCAGTCCTTTGGAGCGCTCGATCAGGATGCGGTCGTCCAGTTTCTGCTTAATCCGCGCCAGATCCTGGCGGACGATCGAACCGTTCAACAGGGCGCCCAGCGGGAGGCCCAGGCCCAAAAAGAACGCCAGTCCCCGCGGCTGGACGGGCACCCGCCGGGAGCGGCAGAAGTTCGCGATACCGACCACCTGCTCCATATCCCGCAGCGGAACCGAAACCACCCCTTCGAAAGCATTCGCTTGGAATTCGGGCAGGTTTTCGAATCGCACGTCGGTCCAGGCGTCTTCGTGTAGTACAATAGGAGCGGTACGTTGCAGGAGCCAGGCAGCCGCCTTGCCCGTGACGCCCAATCGGCTGGCATCGGCCACACCGAGCGGTTGGCCGGCCCACTGGGTAAGCGAAGCCGCCCCACGCAAGCGCTCGAGGCGGTAAAGGTAGACTCCTTGGGTGTTGGTATTGGTCAATGCCAGATCGAGCAACGGCCCGAGAGCTGCGTGTTCGTCGATCGTATAGGCGAGCGAAACCTCGCCAGGTGCGGTTTGAGCTGCGGTGAACGCGAGTGGCTGCATATAATCTCCAAAATGAAATGTGATAGGGTGGTTTCTTCAAATTACATTTAGTCTATAGATTTTATAGACTGATCGCGGATTTGTCAAGAAACGCCGCCTGCACTGCGGCTAACTGTTTGATTCTATGAGTGATTCCGCCCTGCGGCGTGGCCTTAAGCCGAAAACGGACAAAGATGTTGCCCCCCACGGGATGGTTGCCGTAATAAGGCTTGATCGCGTCCGGCAGCGAATACGCGGTGAAGTTGGCGCCCACTCCGGTCTGAATGTGGCGGAACACATCGACGTCGCGCGTGTACCCGACGGTGTATGCGCCGATCCGGAAGGTGCTCCCGTAGACCACGTCGAGCTGCTGTTCGATATCGGGCTGGTTGCTGAACAGCTCGTCTTTATCCACAAGTTCGAATCGGCCCGTGATCCAATTCTTGCGGCGCACCGGCAGCGCGGATTCCGCAAGGTATGAGTTCAGGTTGCGGAACGTGGCCGTGGAGTGGTTCCGGCCCCAGATCAGACTCGAAGACCAAGCTCCGCCGGGCATCGGCCTGGTGTACTCGAGCGACGCAGTTGCGCGTATCTGGTCTCCCGGCTCCAGCGCTTCAGGGTGCGCCAGCCTTCCGGCCGAAACCTGGGCCGCCCAATTCTCCGAAGGGAAGAACCACAGCCGCGCGGACCACGAGTCGATCGGTCCGGCCTGGATAATCCAACGGTTCTCGCCCGGCTCAGCGCCATGGAAGCCGCTGGCCTCCAGCTTGATCTTTTTGTGCGAGATCCCCAGTGTCACCACGTCGTCGGCGATGTGCGTGGAATCCTGCCAATGATGCGAGATGGGCGCCTCCGGGAGTTCCGCGGCCGAGGCGCGATGCGGATAAGCGGTGGGGCCTAGAGCCGGATCGCCCACCGGGGCGGCATAGGCGTCCAGGATGGTGTCCTCGCCGATCTGATACGCATAGTGGAATCCCAGCGCCATGATGAAGTTGTGCGGATGTTGGGCGTCGGTCAGCGGCAGGCCGTAGGCCGTCTCGCCGGTCTGAAACAGCAGCGGATAGCGGCGGTCCGTGATGGTGGCGGGTTCCAGGCTCAGCATCAGTACCGTTTCGAATGCGCCCTTCGCACCGGCGCTGTGCTGGGCCGACGCCATGAACCAATTCGTGGAATATAGCTTGTCGCCGCCACGCGGACCGGACTGCTGGATATCGGAGACAAAAGCCGTTCCCATAAACATGACATTCCAGTTTCCGAGCTGCGTCATCGGCATCGGCATCGGATATGCGGCGGGGTCCGCGGAGGTGCCCGAAGCCAGCCCCATTAGGAACATGCCCGAGGCGTTCATGTCGGCCATGCTCTGCTGGCCCTGCGCCGTGAGGGGGCAAAGCGCGCACATCGCGATACCCGCGATACCAAAGATACGGCTAAGACGAAGCGTCTTCTCCGGCAGCATAACTCTCCTCACACAAGTACTCACAACTGTATGTGACCCGGGCCGCGGACGTAAACGATCGGCTCAGACGCGGAGGATGACCGAAGAAAGGCTGACTAAACCAGGTGGAGACGCAGCAGCCAAATTCCGCGCACGCTCGCCGGAAACATAAGGGAGCTTTGCCGGCGAAGGAGCATTCACGCTGCCGCAGGCCAGCGTTGTCGCAGTGAGCAGCGCTGCCGGCGGAGCCGCCTGCAGCGCGACAAAACAATGCGGACAAGGTGCAGGTACTTCGCGCCCGGAATCGGAGGGATTTCCATGACAGGGAGGCGCGCCCGCGGAGTGGCGTTGTTCAAAAGCGCAGAACCCCGCGCACTGGACTCTGGCCAGCACCAGTGCCAAGGCGAACCAGACCGTTAGCCGTGCGTGCATCCCGTTGACGAACAGGATACCATGACAAGGTCGCATATGTTCCGGCGCGCATTCCTCCGCTCGGTTGCTTTGGCGCCCGCTATCGGCATCTGCCGCGGCGCGGCGGACCGCGTCCAAATCCGCATCGAAGAAGTCCGGTTCCGGTACGAAGACTTCCGCTACCGCACGCCCTATCGCTTCGGCGCGCAAACCGTGGACCGTGTCACGCTCCTGAACGTCGATTGCGCGGTGCGCACTGGCGGCGGCCGTGTGGCCCGCGGTTTCGGGTCGATGACCATGGGCAACGCCTGGTCCTTCCCCTCGAAGACGATGTCCTACGATACGACGCTCGGCGCCATGAAAGCCCTGGCTGCGCGAATCGCCCGCATCACCGGCGGCTATCGGGTGCCCGGCCACCCCGTGGATATCAACTGCGCGCTGGAACCCGAGTATCTAAACGCCGCCGTCGCGGTTTCCAAAGAGCTGCATCTAGCCGAACCTATTCCGAAGTTATGCACGCTGGTGACCGCCAGCCCGTTCGATGCAGCCATCCACGACGCCTACGGCAAGGCGCTGGGACTGAACAGCTATCTGACTTACGGCAGCGACTGCATGCCCTACGATCTTTCGCACTACTTAGGCGCGGATTATAAGGGCGAGTATCTGAGCCGCTATGTGCTCCCGAAGCCTGCAGCGCGCATGGCCTTGTATCATTCGGTGGGCGCCTCGGACCCGATTGTGGCATCCGACATACGCACCCGGATCGGCGACGGGCTGCCGGAAACGCTGCCCGAGTGGATCCGCTACAACGGACTGCTTCGCATCAAGATCAAGCTGGCGGGCAACGATCTGGCGTGGGATCTTGCGCGGGTAGCCGGCATAGACCGCGCCACCACGGAAACGCAACGGGAACGCGGAGTGGCCGAATGGTTCTACTCGCTGGACTTCAACGAGCAGTGTCCCAATGTTGGCTACCTGCTGGAATTCCTAAGCCGGCTGAAGGAGCGGACCGCGGCGGGCTTCGCGCGCATTCAATACGTGGAGCAGCCCACTGCGCGCGACCTGAAGGCGGATCGCGCCAACGTGATGCATGCGGCGGCGAAGCTGCGCCCGGTGGTGATCGATGAGTCTTTGACCGATATCGAGAGCCTGATGCTGGCGCGCGAGATGGGTTACTCCGGCGCGGCGCTGAAGGCCTGCAAAGGGCAGAGCCAGGTGCTGCTGATGGCCGCCGCGGCGGAGAAGCACAAGATGTTCCTGTGCGTTCAGGATCTGACCTGTCCCGGTGCGTCGCTGATCCATTCGGCGGGCCTGGCGGCGCACATTCCCGGGGTGGCCGCCATAGAAGCCAATGCGCGCGAGTACGTGCCGGCGGCGAACAAACCGTGGGAGAACAAGTTCCCCGGCATCTTCCAAGTGCGCGACGGCATGATGGACACCTCCCATTTGGACGGGCCGGGACTCGGCGCGGTCTGATGCCGCGTCTCAATTCCAGACAGTCGTCTCTGATTCGTACATGCACACCGGTGCCCGGCTCATGAGGGTTTGACGGCGCGTTGAAAACCCGGGAGATATCGGCGCGGCCGCGCGCCTTCTTTGGCCCCAGTCGTGCGCTTGTCTGTCCAGCACGCCATGCAGCCGTCCAAGCCCTCCCGTCTCCTCCGCTGGCTCCCATCCATGACGGACGCCGCATTCTTGATGCCGCTGGTTTTCCTGTTTTGCGGCATGCATGGCGCGCAGACGCTGTTGGGCGACGGCGACACCGGTTGGCATCTGCGCACGGGCGAATGGATCCTGGCGCATGGGCGCGTGCCGGACCGCGATATCTTCTCCTTTACCCGGTCCGGGCAACCTTGGTTTGCCTGGGAGTGGCTGTGGGATGTTCTGTTCGGTTGGCTGCATCTGCATGGCGGCATGGCTGCCGTGGTGTTGGCCAGCAGCCTGGTGCTGGCGTTGACTTTCGCATTGCTGTTCCGCGTGGCGCGCCGGTCCGCCGATGCGCTGGTGGCGCTGGCTCTGACGCTGGTGGCCGCGGCCGGCTCGGCCGGACACTGGCTGGCGCGCCCGCATCTGGTCACCATGCTGTTCACGGTGATCTTCTATTCCATCCTTGATCGGAGCGGCGGTCCTGCCGTGCCCGGGTCCGGCCCGCGGCGGCGGTTGTGGCTGCTGCCGCCGCTGATGGTGCTGTGGACCAATCTGCACGGTGGTTTCTTCGTCGGTATCCTGGTGATCGTCGCTTACGCGGCTGGAGAGTTCGCCGTACTGGTGCGCGAGACCGGCGCAGACGAGCGCCGCGAGGCTCTCCAACGCGGGCGTGGTTATCTGCTTACGGCCGCCGGCTGCGTGGTGGCGACATTGATCAATCCATACGGCTACCGGCTGCACGCGCATATCTTCGCGTACCTGGCGGACGGGTTCTATCGCGGCAACATCATGGAATTCCAGTCTCTGAACTTTCAGAGCGGACAAGCTCGCTATTTCGAGATCCTGCTGGCGGCGGGCGCGGCTGCGGCCCTCGTGCACCTGCGCCGGGGGCGGTTGGTCTGGCCGTTGTTGTTCGCCGTCTGGGCGCATTTGGCGCTCTATTCCGCCCGCAACATCGAGATCTTCGTACTGTTGGCCGCCGCTCCGGCAGCCGAAATGGTGTCGGAAGGCTTGCGGAAAGCGCCGGCCATGCGCCTCGCCGGATGGCTGCGGCGCGGGATGCACGGTCTGGCGGACTTTACCCAGGAATGGAACGCCTTCGATGGCGGACCGCGCTGGCACGCCGTTAGCGCGGCGGCGATACTGGCGCTGGCCGCGCTGGTCTATGCGCCGCGGCCGCCCTCCGCCTGCCGCGCAGCCTACGATCCTAAAACCTTTCCGGTTGCCGCCGCGGGCCAATTGGAGAAGGCCGGTCTCTACGGCGGCATCTTCACCGAAGATCTTTGGGGCGGGTACCTTGTCTATCGCGAGTATCCTCGCGGCCGTGTTTTCATCGACGGACGCAGCGATTTCTACGGCGCGGAGTTTGCGGGCAAATACATCAAGGCCATGGGCGCGCAGGCTGGGTGGGAGCGCTATCTGAGCCGCTACAGCGTCGAGACGGTCCTGCTGCCGCCGGACGCGCCGCTGGCCGGCGCGCTGAAGCAGTCGAGCGCCTGGCATCTGGTCTATGACGATGGCGTGGCCCTGATCTTCCGGTCGGCGAAGGCCGCTCTTCCGCCTTTGCAGCAGGCTTCCACCGATTCCTCTCATGCCGGCCCGGGCGCCGCGGCGTCCGGGCGCGCCTATAGCTTCGCCATCCCCCGGCCGATATAGAAAGCGAACATATTGGGCGGGCTTTGAGTTGCCCCCAGAAGAGGATCGGGACCGGGGATCCGGAGAGAGGATACGGCCCGTGAGTGAAGATGAATCAACGACTAATTTCCGTTCTGGCTTTTGCTTTTATAGTTTCAGCCGGCGCGAGCTTGTTGCTGTACCGGCTCTTATCCAGCCGCGTAACACCGCCGGCGGCGCCTAAGTCCACCAGCCTCATTCTGGCTGCGCGGGCCTTGGAGCCGGGTACCCTCGTCCGGGACGCCGATCTCCGCGATGGAGATTGGACTGGAGCCATACCTGAAGGTGTCCTGCAAAAGAGAGAGGATATCGTCGGGCGCGGCGTGATTTCTCCTATCTTCGCCAGCGAACCCATAGTGGAAACCCGCCTGGCCCTCAAAGGCGCGGGAGCGGGCCTGGCCGCCCTGATCCCCAAAGGTATGCGCGCCGTGGCCATACGCGTGAATGAAATCGTAGGAGTAGCCGGCTTTGCCGGGCCCGGCATGCATGTGGATGTACTGGTATCCGGCAATCCGCCAGGGGCGTCCGCTCTAGGCGCAGTCACCCAGACCCTGCTGCAAAACGTGCAAGTGCTCTCCGCCGGCCAGAACTTCCAGAAGGATGCCGAAGGAAAGCCCGTCTCCGTGCCGGTAGTAAACCTCCTGGTTACGCCGCAGCAGGCTGAAATGTTGAGCTTGGCCGGCAACCAGACGACGATTCAACTGGTGCTGCGGAATCCTCTAGACCAGGAGATCGCCAAGACAAACGGCAGCGCGGTCGTGCAATTGTTCCATCCGGGCGCGCCGCTCCCGCAGGAACCCAAACCCGGGTCGATCGGACAGACCACCGGCGCCCGCATCCGCTCTGTGCCTGCAGCCGCGGCGATACCCCCTGCTCCCAAGCCGAGCGTGGTTGAGGTGATCAACGGCATCAAACGGACCGAAACACAATTCGCAGCGCGCGGGGAGGCAAAGCCATGACCGGGCACGGCGGTTGGCTGGCGGCATCCCTGCTGGCGGTGGCGCTGCCGGCGGCCCGCGCCAACGATGCAACTCCCCTGGATTTGGCGGTCACCGTGGGCATGTCCCTGATCTTGGATACGCCAGCCGACCTGCGGCGCGTTTCGGTGGCTAACGGCGACCTGGCCGAGGCCCTGGCGGTGAATCCGCGCGAAGTGTTGATCAACGGCAAGGCGCCGGGAGAGACATCGGTGATCTTGTGGCAGCAGGATGGCGTGCGCACTATGTACGACCTGACCGTGCGCCAGAACACCGCCCGCATCACAGCCGTCCAGGCGCAGCTCAAACGGGGATTGCCAGGCCAGGACGTCAGCCTCGACTTCGAGAACGATACGGTCTTCCTCCGGGGCACGGTGAAAGACCTTTCGAGCGCCGAGCGGGCCGCCGGCATGGCAGCCACGCTGGGCAAAGTAGTGAACCTGTTGCGTGTCGATGTGCCTGCGGTGGAACCTCAGATCCTGCTGCATGTCAAGTTCGCCGATGTAGATCGCGCCGCCACCACTTCGTTCGGGGTCAACCTGCTGAGCACCGGCGCGGGCAACACGATCGGCCAAGTTACTACTGGCCAGTTCGGACCGGCCGTCCCCAATGTCCAGGGCAGCGCGGTGCAGTTTACGCTCTCCGATGCACTCAACATATTCTTGTTCCGGAAGGATCTGAACCTTGGGACCCTTATCCAGGCGCTGGAGGCCAGCAACCTCCTGCAGATGTTGGCCGAGCCGAATGTGCTGGCCATCAATGGCAAGCCTGCCAGCTTTGTGGCCGGCGGCGAGTTTCCTTTTCCCGTAGTGCAAGGCGGCTCCGCGGCCGGCGCCGTCACCATTCAGTTCCGCGAGTACGGCGTTCGAATCAACTTTCTGCCGGTGGTGACGCCGCGTGGCACGATTCGCCTGCAGGTGGCCCCCGAGGTCAGTTCGCTCGACTACGCCAATGCGCTCCAATTCCAGGGCTATACCATCCCGGCACTGGCTACCCGGCGCGTGCAGACTCAAGTCGAGCTGGAGAGCGGCCAGAGCTTCGTGATTGCCGGCCTGCTCGACAACACCATTACCGACAGCCTCAACAAGATACCGGGCATCGGCGACATTCCCTTGCTGGGCAAGCTATTCCAGAGCCGTTCGCGCACCCGGAGCAATTCGGAATTGATGATCCTCATCACCCCCGAGTTAGTGCGGCCCATTCCGGCTGGAGCGGCGCTTCCTGAGGTCCGCGGGCCGCAGGAATATCTGCCGGGCACCGCTGCCGCCGCCCCACGGACACCCGGACCGGAGGTCACCGGCGCGGTGCGGCGGCAGTCCGCCAGGAAAGATATGCCGCTCGAAGAGTTGCTGGAGATCGAGAAACAGAAGTCGGCCGCGCCGGCATTGCCGCAGACCAGTCCGGCGCAGGGGACCGCGCCCGGAGGGATACATTAATGGCCGCCCTCGTTTTCGAACAGGATACATCCAAAGCCCCCGCGGCGCCGACCACTGTTGGAATGGCGATCGCCGCGCCCGAATTGTGGGCGCCCGTGCAGGAAGCTCTGCGCGGTCTGGCCGTGCGCGTGGTCATGGAACAGCGCGACCTGCGGAACTGGCCCTCGCTCATCGAACGACTGGAGTTTCTGCGGCCGGAAGTCGTGCTGCTGGACATCACCCAACTGCCGCTGCCGCTCGAAGAAGCTGTGCACGGCGTGCGCGCCGCTCTGCCCGATGCCATGCTGGTGGCGCTCGACACCTCGGTCCAATCGGAGACCATTCTGGCTGCCATGCGCGCCGGCGCCAATGAGTTTCTGTACCCGCCGCTCGGCGACAATCTCCGGAAGGCGCTCGGGCGACGGGCCGCGGTCCTTCCCCGGCCGCGAGACAATAGCCGTCCACCGGGCAAGGCCCTCGGATTCCTGTCCGCAAAAGGCGGCTGCGGCGCTTCGACCATTGCCTGCCATCTGGCGGCCGAACTGGGCCGTGTCAGCGCGCAGCGTTCCGAGCACAGCCTGCTGGCGGATCTGGACTTGCAATCGGGAATCGTAGGCTTCCTGATGAAGGTCAAATCGCCCTATTCGGTTCTGGATGCGGTGCAGAATCTACATCGGCTGGATGTGAGTTACTGGAATGCTTTGGTGTCGGCCGAGTGGCCCGGATTGAAGATCATCGCGGCGCCCACCGGCTATCTTCCCAAGGATCCCGTTTCCGGAGAATCCCTGGCGAAGGTGGTCACGTTTGTGCGTGCGCACTACGCCTGGACGGTGGTTGACCTCGGCTGCACGTTGAATATGTCGACCATCACAGTACTCGATGAGATCGACGACATTTACCTGGTAACCACGCTGGAAGTGCCATCGCTGCACCAGGCCAAGCAAGCGGTCCAGACCTTGATCAACGCCGGTTTTGGCAACCGGCTGCACATTATCCTGAACCGGGCGCCGGCGCGGCCGGACGTCACCGCCGAGGAATTGGAGCGGATCCTGGGCATGCCTATCGACACGATGCTGCCCAACGACTACTACGCGCTCTACGATGCCTTTTGCAAGGGCAAGCTTCTGCCGCCGGGCAGTCATCTGAGCCGCCAACTTTCAAGTTTTGCCATGCGTCTGGCCGGCGCGCCCGCAGAGAAGGGCAAGCGCCGGTTCGGCCTGTTCGGATAAGGAGCGCAAACGATGGGAAATGGATGGAATGCCTCGCCGCAAGCAACGGCGGAATCGGGATGGGTGTCGCGTCTCTTCCAGACCGAATCCGCCGCGCCGGAATATCAGCAACTGAAATTCGCGCTGCATCAACAGCTGCTGGAACGCCTCAACCTGGAAGCCTTGTCCTCCATTCCCGGGGAGCGCGCGCGGCTGGAGATCCGCACGGCACTGGTCCGGCTGGTGGACCAGGAGAAGACGCCGCTCAGCCGGACGGACAAGGACCGCGTCGTCGAAGAGGTGCTCGACGAGGTTTTCGGGCTGGGTCCGCTGGAGCCTTTGCTGCAGGATCCCACTATCTCCGATATTCTGGTGACCACGCCACACCTGGTGTACGTGGAGCGGGCCGGCAAACTGTACCGCACTCCCGTGCAGTTCAAGGACAACGCCCACCTGCTGCGCATCATCGAAAAAATAGTGGCGCAAGTCGGGCGGCGGGTGGACGAATCCACGCCGCTGGTGGACGCGCGTCTGCCGGATGGATCGCGCGTGAACGCCGCCATCCCACCAGTGGCGGTAGATGGCCCCCTGCTGTCGATCCGGCGTTTCGGGCGGCACGCACTCCGGCCCGAGGATCTGGTGCGCAGCCTGACGATGACCGAAAGCATGCGCCAAATGCTGGAGTACTGCGTAAAGGCCCGCTTGAATATCCTGATCAGCGGTGGCACCGGGTCTGGCAAGACCACGCTGTTGAACGTGCTTTCCAGTTACATCCCGGAAGACGAACGCATCGTGACAATTGAAGACGCGGCCGAACTGCGTCTCCAGCAAACCCACGTGGCGCGCATGGAAACGCGTCCGCCCAACATCGAAGGCACGGGCGCTATCCGCATACGCGAGCTGGTCATCAACGCGCTCCGAATGCGTCCGGACCGCATCATCGTAGGCGAGGTGCGCGGCGAGGAGGCGCTCGATATGCTGCAAGCCATGAATACGGGCCACGACGGCTCTCTCACCACCATCCACGCCAACACCCCACGCGATGCGGTGGGACGGCTCGAGGTGATGGTGGGTATGTCCAACGCCAACATGGGCGTGCGCTCCATCCGGCAGCAGGTCGCCTCCGCGGTTGACCTGTTCGTGCAAATATCGCGCTTTAGCGACGGCTCCCGAAAAGTCACCCACGTGACGGAGGTCACCGGCATGGAAGGCGACTTGGTGACTCTGCAAGACCTGTTTGTGTTCGACAAGCAGGGCCTCACGGAAAAGTTGAAGGTGCGGGGTTGTTTCCGGGCCACCGGTATCCGCCCCAAGTTCTACGAGCGGCTGGCCGCGTGCGGTTTAGTCCTGCCCGCCGCCATATTTGAGAGTTCCCAGGAGGTCGGCTAGCCGTGCGCGTTTCCCTTCCGCTGTTTCTGGTACTTTTCACCTTTGTGCTGCTTTCCATCGCGCTGGGACTGAAGTTCTATGAATGGTGGCGCAAGCGCGAGATGTCGGCTATGCTGCGGACAGCCGCAGATGAGCCTAGTGCCGGGGGCACCCGACTCCTAAGAGATTTCACGAGCAAGCGCCCGCAACTGGAGGTTTGGCTGGAGCACTTTGCACTGCTGGAGAAGACAAAGAAGCTGATCCAGCAGGCCGGAGTGAATTGGACGCCTGGCAGACTGATCCTGACGATGGCCGGCGTGGCCGTAGGAGCGCTGGCCTTTTCCCGGATGCTGCCGACGGTTTTCGCTTACGCGGGAACGTCCACCGCGTTTGCCGCTTTTCTCGCTGCGTTGCCCTATCTCTATCTTCGCCGTAAACGCGCGCGCCGAACCGCCGCCTTCGAAGAGCAGTTTCCCGAGGCTCTCGACTTTCTGGCGCGCTCCATGCGCGCCGGACACGCTTTTACGATAAGCCTCCGCATGGCGAGCGATGACTTGCCCGACCCGCTGGGGCTGGAGTTCCGCACCCTGTTCAATGAGCAGAATCTCGGGTCCCCGTTGGATACGGCGCTTTACAACCTGACCGAGCGGGTCCCACTGCTGGATGTGCGTTTCTTCGTGTCCGCGGTGATCCTGCAAAAACAAACCGGCGGCAACCTGGGTGAGATCCTCACCCGTCTGGGACACGTCATCCGTCAACGGTTCCAGCTGAAGGGCCAGGTGAACGCTGCCAGCGCCCACGGAAGGATCACGGCGCTGGTGCTCACGATACTGCCGGCGGCCACCGCCGTCCTCATGCTGCTGGCGGCGCCCGCGTATCTGAAGTCAATGCTCGACGATCCGGACGGCAAGAAGCTTATTGCGGGGTCCATTTCTCCCCC
>DATKFU010000152.1:0-7291 GCA_035511215.1 Bryobacteraceae bacterium
CAGGAACTGGTCAAGGCCCTTGTCGGTCAGCGGGTGATTGAAGAGCATATCGAGCACCTTAAAGGGCATGGTGGCGATGTGCGCGCCGGCGAGGGCGGCGTCGATGACGTGTGTGGGAGATCGCAGAGATGCGGCCAACACCTGGGTCTTGTAGCCGTAGTTCTTGTAAATCTGGGTGATGTTCTTGATCAGATCCATGCCGGTCCAGCCGATATCGTCGAGCCGGCCCACGAAAGGGCTTACGATGTAAGCGCCGGCCTTGGCGGCCAACAAGGCCTGTCCGGGTGAGAAGCACAGGGTGACGTTGACGCGGATGCCGTCTTTGCTCAAGATCGAGGTAGCCTTGATGCCATCCCGCGTGAGGGGACATTTCACGACCACGTTCTTGTGCAAGCGGGCCAGTTCGCGGCCCTCGCGGACCATTTGGCCGGCTTCGGTGGAGACGACTTCGGCGCTGATGTCGCCATCGACGATGTCGCAGATGAGGCGGATCTGGTCTTCGAGCGGCCGGCCTTCCTTGGCGATGAGCGTCGGATTGGTGGTCACGCCATCGACGATGCCCCAATTGGCGCCTTTTTTCAACTCGTCCAGGTTGGCGGTATCGAGAAAGAATTTCACTTTTGCAGCCTCCAGTTCCTTTGGATTATAGCATTCGGAGGGTTATCCCAACAGATCGAGATAGCGGGCTACGGCCTCGATGCCCCGGTAGAAGTTCGGCAGGTGCAGCTTCTCGTTGGGTGCGTGGAGGTTGTCGTCCGGCAGTCCGAAACCCATCATCACGCTGGGAATGCCGAGGCTCTGCTCGAAGGCCGCGACAATGGGGATCGAACCGCCGGAGCGTATGTATACGGTAGGCTTGCCGAAGACTTCGGACATGGCATCGGCGGCGGCGCGGATGAAACGGTTGTCGGGGTTCACCAGCGAGGGGGGCGCGGAGTGGAGCGCCTTCACCTCCGCGGTTACGCCACGCGGGCAGGCCTTCGCGACCGCCTTCTTCAGTTGTTCGGCGGCTTCGGCGGGGTCCTGATCGGCTACCAGGCGGGTGCTGATCTTGGCCACGGCGCGCGCCGGGATGACGGTCTTGGCGCCTTCGCCGATGAAGCCGCCGCGGATGCCGTGGACTTCAAAGGTGGGCCGCGCCCATAGGCGCTCGAACAGGGGAATACCCGGCTCGCCTACCAATTCGCGCGCGCCCATTTCCTTTTCGGTGTAGTCGCGTTCATCGAAGGGCAGGCGGGCCCAAGCCTCACGCTCCTTGGGGCTGGGCGGGACCACGCGATCGTAGAAGCCCGGAATCAGAATGTGGCCGTCGCGGTCCTTCAGGGCGGTGATGATTTCAGCTACCGCCTGCAACGGGTTAGGGGCGGCGCCGCCATATACTCCCGAGTGCAGATCGTGGTTGGCGCCTTCCACGTGCAACTCGGCGTACACCATGCCGCGCAACCCGACGCAGATGGTGGGCAGCTCCGGCGCGAACATTTCGGTATCGCAGATGACGGCGGCATCGGAAGCCAGGCGCGCGGGCTTCTTGGCGACATAGCTTTCGATGTGCTCCCCACCGGTTTCCTCTTCGCCCTCGATCAGGAATTTCACGTTGACCGGCAGCTTGCCGCGGGTCTTCAGCAGGCCTTCCACGGCTTTGATCAGGATGTAGGTCTGGCCTTTGTCGTCGGAGGAGCCGCGCGCGAAGATATCGTGCCCGCGCACCTCGGGCTCAAAGGGCGGCGACTTCCATTCGTCCAGCGGATCTGGCGGCTGCACGTCGTAGTGGCCGTAAAGCAGCAGGGTGGGCTTGCCGGGCGCGCCGGTCCACTCGGCGAAGACCAGCGGATTGCCTTCGCCCTCGATCAACTCGCCGGAGAGCCCGGCGGCGCGCAGTTCGTTCAGGGCGAATTCGGCGGCGCGCCGGATATCGGGCTGGTGCTCGGAAAGCGTGCTGATGCTGGGGATGCGCAGCCACGTCTTCAGGCCTTCGAGGAGGGCGGCTTGGTTCTCCTGGTAGTAATTCATGGCGATTGAACCTCAGTGCCATTGTATGTGAATGCCAGTCCGACGCCGGAATGCCCTCGGAGCCCGGCTGTGCGACGCCCACCTAACCACGTTTCCTGGCCGGCTTCGCCTTAAGACTCCCGGCGTATGCGTAGCTCATTTCGAAGTAGGGTCTGAGCGCATCGGTATCCGCCAACAAAGCGTCGGGGACGGTCACATACTCCTTTTGAACGATTCCGTACGCCTCGACAAGCCTGGTCTTGTACTTCGCCAGAAACTTTTCACGTTCGCCCTTAGGAAGCCGCAGCGCCAGGGCGCCGGAGGAATGGAGGTAGCTGAACATATTTCCGTTGAGGGAGGTGTAGGGAACGGTTGCGCCCTTCCGCTCGATCGCGGGGTTGGTCCGGACCAGCTTTTCGTATAGCTTTAGCTTTTCGGGCGGAATGCCGTTCTTCTTGGGTGTGCTCATTGGGCCTCCCCGAGAACCTCGCGCGCCCGATCTACATACGACGCGGCCACCAGCAGACGGAACCCGCCACCGGCCGTGGAGTCGTCCTCCAAGAAAGCCGGGATCGCAGCCGATTGCAACAGCGCGCGCGCCGCCTTGGCCTGTTCGCGCGACGTGAAGATGGCAGCCGCGGCCAGATCTTCCTCTTCCTCCTGCTCGACTACGGTTTCGGAAACCTCTTCGGACTCCGGTGCGATTTCCGCGGGCTCCGCGACCGGCTTCGCGGGCCGAATCGTGCGGCGGGGCGGCGCAGCCGACAGACCGCGGCGCGCCAGTTCGGCATCGTAGCATTGCCGAGCGAGATCCGTGAGCTCATCCCTGACGAGCGATCGCAATTCCTCATCGGGCATCTCGGCATATAAATGTTTGAAATCATCCGCGCTGAATTTCATGGGTCCTCCGTGAGACCCGGTATTATAGCGCCTTGGACGGACTCGCAGGCTAGAGCCTGGGCCACCAGGAAACGCCGCTCGGGCGCGGAGCACGAGCAGTCCAAGGCGGCGCGAAAGCAAGCCGCGGCTTCCGTTCGGCGGCCGAGTTCGAGGAGCAGATGGCCGCGCACGGCCAACAGCAGATAATAGCCGCGCAGTTTGGGATCGGCGGCCAGCGGCTCCAGGGCGGCCAGCGCCTCCGCGGGGCCGCGCACCCTGGCCACTGCCACGGCGCGATTGAGCGCCACTACCGGCGAAGAATTCAGCGCCAGCAATTGATCGTACAACTCGAGGATCATGGGCCAATCGCGCGATTGCGGATCGAGCGCGCGCGCGTGGGTGGCGGCAATGGCCGCCTGCGTATGATATTCGGAGACATCGTCGCCGGCCATGGAGCGATCGAAGTGATGAAACCCGAGCGCGATCAGGCGCTGGTCCCAGCGGCTGCCGTCCTGATCTTCGAGCAGGATCAGGTCGCCCGATTCATCCACACGCGCGGGCAATCGGGCGGCCTCCAGCGCCATCAAGGCGACCAGCGCATCCGCGCGCGGCACGGCGATGGACGAGGCGGCCACCAGACGGCCGAGCCGCAAAGCCTCCAGGCAGAGATCCTGGCGAATCAGGTCCTCGCCGGAGTGCGTGGCGTATCCTTCGTTGAACATGAAGTAGATGACTTCGAGCACGGAATCGAGGCGCAGTTTCAGCTCGGGCCCATGCGGCATGTCGAGCGTGAGGCGGCCGTCGCGGATCTGGCGCTTGGCGCGGACCAGGCGCTGGGCGATGGCGGCGTCGTCGGCGAGGAAGGCGCGGGCGATCTCGCGCACGCCGAATCCACCCACGGTTTTGAGACTCAGGGCCACGCGGGCGTCGCGCGGAATATCCGGATGGCAGCACATGAAGATCATGCACAGCTCGTCGTCGCGAAGCTGCTCTTCCAGGTGGGGATCGTCCGGAGCGGCGGCGCTGGAACGAGAGAGTTCGGCTACGATGGCGCCGGTCTTCTCGCCGAGTGTGCGGTTGCGGCGAACGGCGTCGATGGCGATGTTGTGAGCTACGCGGAAGAGCCAGGCGGCGGCGTTTTCGGGAACACCCTGGTAAGGCCAGCTTTGCAGGGCGCGCAGCATGGCCTCCTGGACGGTTTCTTCCGCCATTTCCAAATGGGCCGGGCCGAGCAGCCGCGTTAGATGCGCGACCATTCGGCCCGCCTGGTGCCGGAAGAGGTGCTCGAGCAGCACGCCGGCATCGGGAGATGCGGCTAGGTTCCCCAGACTTGCCTTACCTCGATGGTGCCGCCGTGCTCGAGCGTGGGGTGGTCCATGGCCAGACGCACGGCGGCGTCGTAGTCGGCGGCCTCGATGGTGTAGTAGCCGCCCAGGATTTCCTTGGTTTCGCTATAGGGACCGTCGGTGGTGCGGATCTGGCCGCCCTTGGAGCGCATGACGCGGCCGGGGTCTTCAGTCAACCGATGGGCGTCGCGGGTGAAAGGCTTTTTCGTCCAGGCCATGTATTTCTCCATAGCCTTCTGCATTTCCTCCGGGCTGAGCTGATGAAATCCAGCCGGGTCGTCGTGTAGCAATAGCATGAAATGTGGCATCGTCTTCTCCTATTTTACGCGCGTGTATTGCGCGGTTTCGGCCATCTTCCGTTGGCCGTTTTCGTAGAACTCCCATTGGGTGTTGAGGTGATCGCGATCGGCGATGCGAATCGTGGCATTGTGCATATGCCCGCCGCCCGGCGTCAGATTGGTGGCATCCAGGAACTCGAAAGCCACTTCTCCGGTTTCGGGGTCGAAGGCGCGCGCCTGCATGCGGGGCTGGTTTCCCGCCATGCAGTAGTGGGTCAACAGCAGGCGGTCGCCGTCCAGGTAGTAAACGGTCAGCATGGCCGGCATTTTTTCAGCGGATTCCTTTTCGACGAGGGACGTTCCGCCGGCGATGAGTTCGTAACTGAGGTGGGCCTTGCCCATTTGGGTGTCGGCTTCCCACTCGCCCACCAGGGTTTTGAGCCGGGCGTAAGCCGCCGGGCCGGGGGGATCTTCGGATTTCGGACCGGCGGCCCGCACTGCGGCGGCGGTCAACAATACGGTTGCGATAACAAGAAGGTGTCGTTTCATTGTTTCTCCTGGATTGCTCTTCTGGGTTTTGCTTGTTGCAACCTTATAACGAACCGGGACGCGTGAAATCGACATGCGGGGCGAAAAAAAGTTCGGGTCCGCGCACGCATACGCCTGGCTACACAAAAAACTGAGCGAAATGGGCGTCCGCGGCGTCCAATCATAGATATCACATGAGCTCTCGCACTTTCCTCGGCAGCATTCGGTCGAGCTTGCTGTTTTCCCTGCTGTTTAGCATGCTAATTACCAGATCTGCGTTCGGGCAGCTGGCCTCGTTTCCCAAGCCGGCATACTTCCGTGAGACCTTCGCGAGTCCGGTGACGAAGGTAGAGCTAGAGCCCCCGGCGCGGCTGGACGACTATGTGGTGGACGGCAAGCTGGAGTTGTCGCTGCGCTCGTACCTGGAACTGGTGATGGCCAACAATACGGATATCGCGATCCAGCGGCTGACCGTGGACCTGGCGCAGAACGCCATTACGCGGGCGTTCGCTGCGTTCGATCCGCTGGCCACCGCCAGCTTCAGCAGTACGGAGCAGCGCACGCCATCGGGCGATCAACTTACGTCTGGTGCCGGCGCCAGCACGCTGGTCGAGGTCATGCAGCCCGCTTTATTCGAATACGCGCAGACCCTGCCGACCGGCTTGCAATACAACGTCCAGTTCGCCGCTTCGAAGCTCGCCACCAACAGCGGATTTTATTATTACAATCCTACCCTTACTTCCAGCTTGCAGTTGAACATATCGCAACCGCTGATCAAGAATCGGGGCACGTACATCAACCGGGTTCCCATCTTGGTGGCCAGCAGTAACTTGCGGAAGACGGAGTACGATCTGAAGACCAGCCTGTTACAACTGGTCAGCAACGCCGAGAACGCCTACTGGGATGCGGTACTGGCGCGTGAAAACCTGCGCGTGGCCGAGAGCGCCCGCGACCTGGCGGACCAGGCCCTGAAGCGCGCGCAACGGGAGTTGGAGTTGGGCGCGCTCTCGCCGCTGGACATTTACAATCCGGAGCAACAATACGCCACATCGAAGATCGGTGTTTCGCAGGCCCAGTATTCACTGAAGCAAACCGAGGACGCGCTACGCCGGCAGATGGGGGCGGATCTGGATGCGAAGATTCGCACGCTGCCCATCGTACTGACCGAAACCGTGGGACCGGAAGCTGACGCGCCGCCGATCGACGCGGAGAAGGAAGTGCGGAAAGGTTTGGCCGCGCGGCCGGACCTGAAGTCGGCCCTGCAGAATCTGGACACGGACGATCTGGGAATCAAGCTGGCTAAGAACGAGCTCCTCCCGGATCTGGAATTGACCGGCGGTTACTCGACGCAGGGGCTGGGCGGGAACTTCTATCCTTCGATTAGCAACCTCCCAAGCGGCAGCACCGGCGTGGTGCCCACGGGACCTCCGATCCCGGGCGGTTTCGGCGATGCCTTGAGCCAGATGTTCGGCTTCGGCTATCCGATGTATTCCTTCGGGCTGACGCTGACGCTGCCGATCAAGAATCACCGGGCGTCGGCGGACATGGCGGACGCGCTGGTGACGAAAAAGCGCGACACGCTGAACGTGCGCACGGTGCGGCAGCAGGTGCGGCTGGACGTGCTGACGGCGGTGAGCCAGGTGGAATCCAGCAAAGACGCCATGAAGCTGTCGGTGGTCGCGCAGGATTTCTCCCGGAAGTACATGGAAGCGGAGCAGAAGAAATACGAGTTGGGCAACAGCACGATCTTCTTTGTGCTGCAGGCGCAGGGGGCGCTGGCAACGGCCGAGTCGAGCGTGGTGCAGAATTCGGTGGGCTACCGGCGGAACCTGATGAATCTGCTGTTGCGGACGGGGGATCTGCTGGAGGCGCGGGGGATCACGGTACAGTGAGCCTGGCGCCGTGAGCGGCGAAGGATCAGCGGTGGTGGACGACGGCAAAAAGCTTGCGGTGCAACTCCTGCAACCGTTGCTCGCGGCTCTGATGCACGCGCGCAGTGGCTTCCAGGGGTTGCGTCGCGGGGGCATCCGGATCGATGGTGAAGCGTTCCGCCAACAAGCGCTCATATTCGTCGATCTCGGGTTCCGCCTGGGGATTGGCATTCAGAATCGCCGTCTTCGTCTCCTGACGCATAGGTTCCATAATTCAGTCCCTCTATCTACTCAGTTTAGCGCGTACGCGATCAGCGACGAACTGCCGCGTGATGCGGTCGTTTTCGCACGCATTCGGATCGCTTGGGGGAGCGGCCATCCAATAGTTGTCCATGATGGC
>DATKFU010000153.1:0-8223 GCA_035511215.1 Bryobacteraceae bacterium
GAGGTAAGGGAACTCCTTGGCCTGCCCGCCGGCCATGTTCTCGACCCGGCCGGCGATCTTGCTGGAGGCGCCTTCGCGGGCATTGTTCGCGAGCCCGCTCTTGAAGGGCAGTTTCAGGCGGGCCACCACGCGTCCGCCGTCCAGAACTTCCATGCTCAGATCGAGGGGCGCGCCGTGGATATCCGGATAGAGCCTCAGGTAAACCTGGAGATCAACCGGTTGATCCGCGCGAAAAACCGGTTCGAGCACGGGAGATAGCGCTTCTCCCTCGTAACTCAGCACCTGGTCGGACTCGAACTTGTCCGCGGATCCCTTAAACGGGCGCACGACCAACGCATCGGTGGCCACCAGGCCGGGGGCGTTCTTGCTGGTTCGCAAGGGCGTCTGAACCACGCCCGTGGTGCCGGCCAGCAGATCTTCCACCTTGGCCTCCAGGGTAAAGGGCCCTTGGCCGGGCAGGCTCAGCGCGCGCATGAAGAACATGCTGCCTTGGCGGCGCTCATCCAATTTGCGCGCCGGCCCATGCACGTTGACTTCTCGCCGGCCGGTCCAAATGGCGGCCCCCTTGGCGTTCAGCACGGTGGCGGTCAAGCGGGCACGCGCTTGGTAGGTGTTGGTATTGTCGTCCGTTTCGAATTTCAGACCGTTGAGCGGCGATTCTACGATCGCCAGGCCTTGCAGGGGCGCGTGGGAATCGTTGGCTTCGTAGGACACCTCGGAGGAACCGGCCGCCATGGATACGGCGCCGGGCGCCGAGAGAACCGAGACGCTGCCGAAATCCGCGTCGTGGTCCATGATGCTGTTGGAGACCGATCCGGTTCCCGAAGTGCGGATGAAGCGAATGTGCACCGGAATCTCAAACCGGGGGATGGCGCCCGGTGCGGGTGGCGCGGACTCCGCAGCGGTGCTGGCGGCCTTTACGGGCGCGACAGGCTTAGGCGGCGCTGCCGCCGCATCCTGTTCGTCCGGCGGCGCAGCCATGGCTACGTCAGGTTCCAAAGCCCTAGCCTGCCGCACCCATGCGCCGCCAGTCCTGGTGGCCAGCGCGTTTAGGGCGGCGTTCGGTACGCTCCTGGCGCTTTCTGCGATATCCAGCACGAGGACGCGCACGGATCCGGCCTGACAGACCTCCGCCAAATGATCCAACGTGTGTTCCGCCTCGCTCGAGAAGGGCGGGCTATTGAGCACGGCCACAACGATCCGCACGCCGGGGTGCAGCGCGGCAGCCTGAGCGGCGGAGTCGAGACTGATGAGGAACGACGGGGGATCCGCATCGCGCGCGGCGAACGCCGTGTCGTTAAACGCCTGTTCCATTTCCCTGGCGCCCATGGACGCATCGATGCGCTGCGTATCGGGATTGCCGGCACGCCGGAGTTCGACAACGCTGCCGGCGGTTTGCAACCAGTGGCGGGCCGTGGCGGCCGCGGCGCGCGCGGATTGGCGGGCCGCTTCCTGGGAATTGGGGCCGAATACAAACGTGAGGAGACCCTGTTCGGCGTGGAGCGCGGGAGTACAGGACACAGCCAACAGCAAGCCCGTTGTCCATATACGAGCAGAAATGCGCATCGTCTTCATTATGGCGCTACTAAGAGCGCAGCAGATGATTATTATCTACCGCAGGGGCTCACGGCGCAATTGAAACCACGCCCCGACGACGGCAACGAGGGCGCCGGCGGTCAAGTAGAGCGCACCGCGGAATTCCGGCGGACCCGCGAAATAGTAGTGGCTGAAAAAGAATCCGCGGGCCAGCATCGCCAATACGGCCAGGCTCCAGAGGAAGAACAGCGGGCGCCATTTCCGGCAGATCGCCAGGATAACCGAAGCCAGCCCTACCAGGGCGGCGCCGAGGAGCCACCAGGTGAGCGTCTGGCCCCGCCAGGGCAGCATTTCAAGCTGCAACGGCTGGCTGCTGGACAAGGCCACCATTGAAATTCCCAGCAGGAACAAGGTCAACAATCCGTGAAAGAGATAGCTGAACACGCGCATAAGAGCCCTCAGCGCAGCCACCAGGAGACCTCCGATTTGGACGAACAGGACATTGTAGCAAGTTGTTCGCGGCGGTATGCGGAGGGTCGAGGCGGCGGGCCCCTTCAAGACGGCGACCGTGGTTTTGCACAATCAAAGCCCAAATGGGCAGATTTAAAAGGTTTGTCTAGCTATAGCTAGCGCTGCGGCGATGATCATGCGCGGCTGCGTGGTGCAGAACGTTGCTTAGTCGCGACCCTTTAGTAACGATAATGTTGCTTAACTGGCCAATCTGATGCTCGCTTCGGATCTAAATCGTGCACAGTCTGTTAGTTATGAGCGCGTACACAGATTGGACCAGTTAAGCAGTTTTATACCGGCCAATCTGTTTGAATCTAAGTCACTTACCTTGAAAGCCGCGGGGAGGCACAGATTGACCGGTATAAAAGTACAGATTGTAGCGGCCTTCCACACGGAACCCTTCGGAACGGCAGCCGTTGTCTTGCACAATCAAAGCCCAACGGGCAGATTCGAAAGGGCTACGGAGCCACGACCCTTCAGTAGCGATAATGATCCGGCTTGTAGGGACCTTCCACGGGCACACCGAGATAGTCGGCCTGTTTCTGCGTCAGGGTGGTCAGCTTTGCGCCAACCTTCTCCAGGTGCAGGCGGGCCACCTCTTCGTCCAGCTTCTTGGGCAGAATGTAGACGTCCACCTTGTAGCTGTCGCGGTTCTTCCACAGGTCGATCTGCGCCAGCGTCTGGTTGGCGAAGCTGTTGCTCATCACAAAGCTGGGGTGGCCGGTGGCGCAGCCCAGATTTACCAGACGGCCCTCGGCGAGCATGAAGATGCTGTGGCCGCTGGGGAAAGTGTACATGTCCACCTGCGGCTTGATGTTGGTCCGCACCACGCCCGGCGCCTGATTCAGGCGGTCCACCTGAATCTCGTTGTCGAAATGGCCGATGTTGCAGACAATGGCCTGGTCCTTCATCTTGGCCATGTGCTCGAGGGTGATAATCTCGCTGTTGCCGGTGCAGGTGACATAGATGTCGCCGCGGCCAAGGGTGTCCTCAATGGTGGTGACTTCATAGCCGGCCATGGCCGCCTGCAGAGCGTTGATCGGATCGATCTCGGTGACGATGATGCGTGCGCCAAAACCGCGCAGAGACTGCGCCGACCCCTTACCCACATCGCCGAAGCCGCAAATCACCGCGACCTTGCCGGCCACCATCACATCGGTGGCGCGCTTAATGCCGTCGGCCAGCGACTCGCGGCAGCCGTACAGATTGTCGAACTTCGATTTGGTTACCGAATCGTTGACGTTGATGGCGGGGACCAGCAGCGATCCTTCCTGCTTCATCTTGTAGAGGCGGTGAACGCCGGTGGTGGTTTCCTCGGAAACGCCGCGCCATGCTGCGGCAATCTGGTGCCAGCGCCGCGGATTCTCCGCGCGCACGCGCTTGAGCAGATTCTTGATTACGTCTTCCTCGTGGCTCGCCGACGGCGTGTTCACCCAGTCCGACCCCTCTTCCAACTGGTAGCCTTTATGGATCAGCAGGGTCACGTCGCCGCCATCGTCCACCACCAGTTCCGGCCCTTCGCCGCCGGCGTGACTGATGGCTTTATAGGTGCATTCCCAATACTCTTCGAGCGACTCGCCTTTCCACGCGAACACCGGGACGCCGGTCACGGCAATGGCGGCCGCGGCATGGTCCTGTGTAGAGAAGATATTGCAACTCGCCCAACGCACCGTGGCGCCCAGTTCCGCCAGGGTCTCGATAAGCACGGCGGTCTGGATGGTCATGTGCAGCGAACCCGTGATGCGCACGCCCGCGAGGGGCTTTTCGGCGGCGTATTTCCGGCGAATGGCCATCAGGCCGGGCATCTCCTGCTCGGCGATCATGATCTCCTTGCGGCCCCACTCGGCGAGGGCGAGATCGGCGACTTTATATTCGTTGGCGGCGATCGGTTCGGCTACCTGTGCAACGCTCATGGTCAAACCTCAAATTGAAATATCAAGATACGTTGATATAATAGCAGAGACGGATGATTGAGTCAACACTTCGCGCTGTCCGGCTGCTGACCGATCCGCTGCGGCTGCGGATCATGCTGGTACTGGAACGCGAGGAGTTGAGCGTGGCCGAGCTGCAGCACATCCTGTCCGCGGGCCAGAGCAGCATTTCCACGCACCTGGCGCAACTAAAACACGCGGGGCTGGTAGAAGTTCGCCGGGCGGGCAAGAACGGCTTCTACCGCTCCACGTCGACCGGCGAGGGATTGCCGGCGGGAGTGCGCGAAGTGCTGGAGGTATTGCGCGCGCCGGCTTCCGCGCAGGCCGATGTACAGGCCGACCAGCAGGCGCTGGATTTGGTGCTGGAGCATCGGCAGGATCGCGTGCGCGCGTACTTCGACGAACTGGCCGGGCGGTTCGGGCGTGAGTACGTGCCTGGCCGTTCGTGGCAGGCGGTGGCGGAGCTGCTGATGAAGCTACTGCCCCCGATGGCGATCGCGGACCTGGGCGCCGGCGAGGCCACGCTCTCGCTGATGATGGCAGAGCGCGCGGAGAAGGTGATTGCCGTCGATAACGCCCCAGGCATGGTGAAGTACGGCACGCACGTGGCGGCCGAGCGCGGCGTATCGAACTTCGAATACCGGCTGGGCGACCTGGAGGCGCTGCCGCTGGAAGATGCGTCGGTAGACCTGGCGACCCTGACGCAGAGCCTGCATCACGCGCAGCATCCGGCGAAAGCCGTTTTGGAGGCGCACCGGATTCTGAAGCCCGGCGGACGTATCGTCATCCTGGATCTGCTACGGCACGATTTCGAGGAAGCCCACGAGCTCTATGCGGACCGGTGGCTGGGCTTTACCGAAGTGGAGCTGCGACGTTACCTGCGGGACGCCGGGTTCCAGGGGATCGAAACGGCGCTGCTGCACCGGGAGACCGAGCCGCCGCATTTCGAGACGTTGTTGGCTTTGGGGCGGCGGTAGCGGCCGGGGCGTGCCGGCGCCCAGTATCTTGTATCGGTACTTCGTAATCCATACGATGTGATATTTGATATCGAACACCGCGTGCGCGCTGGTTCGGTACTCGCCGAATCCCCCATTTTCGCAACAGGGGGCTCGAAGCTGATCGCCTGAAAGGCGATGGGATTAGACCAGGAAGACGGAGCTAAAAATGTGACCGTTGCGTGTCCAGAGGTATCGACTGTCGTTTGATGGCTGTGATGATCTTGCCGTTTGACAAAAATGCGCACGGCTATCCGGGGGGTGAGAATACTTAACCAGATGAGATGCGACCTTTCCGCCACTCGCGCCCATGCTGGCCTACGCTTGCCCTGGCCCTGATGTTCTTCTGCCTCGAAGTTTTCGGCATGATCGACGCATCCATATTCCGTCTGTTTACTTCTCGTTCTTGCGCCCGCCCGAATGAGTAGCCGATCGACAACGAAACAAATGGTTGACAGTGCCTAAGTTTCGGATACTATCCTACCTACAGGAGAAGTACCGTGGAGATAGAGCAGGCAGTAACGGGACGTACCGTAACCAGCTCACGCGCGCCGCGATTGGCTAACTGGGCACGAATTCTGATGGCCGCCGCTTTTTCCGCTGCCGGCCTTCTCGCCGGCACAATCGCCGGCCCAAGTCAGCTTCAGGTAAACCTCGGCCCGATGCCTTTCGACGGGTACCTCTCGGGCGGGGTGAACCCCTATATGCCGGTCTACGGCTCGAACCCGCAGACCTACGGGGGTGCATGCCCCTCGGGCACGACGACCGTCCGGGCCTGCTACCAAGCGATATTACGGGATTTCTATAACAACGGCGTTGGAGGCCAAGGCGTGAGCGGGGTCCGCATCCAGTTTGGCGTATGCGGCGGCGGATACTCGACGCCGCTCCAGGGTTGCGGCAGCGTCTGGACGTCTGTGTCCGGGCCCGTTCTTGGAACCGGTGGCCTCTCCAACGTGTGTAACGGCACGGGGGGGGGTGGATCCAAGGCGTGTGCGCGTTCTTTGCAGATTTGCACACATACGGGATTAAAAATGTAGCTCTTACGCCCGCGCTGGGCGACTGGGGCGCGGCCGCGCAAGTCGGATGTGCGAACGGCTGCCCGCAGAAGATCGGCGCGCCGCCGCAACCCACTCCGGCGTGCAGTTTGACGCCAGTAGCGCTGCTGTATTCACCGACGCTGCCATACGGGGAGGTCACCTGCTCCCCCACTCCGCCCTACACCCAGTGGTACAGTTGCACGGGGAGTCCTCAGGTGTGCACTTGCCAGAACAATGCCGGGTACCCTGCGAATGAAAACGACAATCTGGCTTACAATTGCTCACCCTCCAACCCTATCTTCGCGGGATGGCAGAACATTTACAATGCTATCAATGCCGTGCTGGCTGCGGCGAAACAGAACTCGCTCACTGTCTTCGAGCTTGATGTCATGAACGAGATGGACACTGTCCTCGTTCCTGTAGTGGCGCGATGCGTGGTCGACAACGCCCAGACCCAGACCGGGAACCCGGACCTCGTTAGCTCCTTGCGCTACTACATGGGCTATTGGGGCTTCGACGAGGGCAGAGTGGTCTGGGATGATTTGTGGGACCGCTCGTCGTTGGCGGGCTACAACTGCGAGGATGTTTACGATGACTACGCGCGCGCGATGAAAATGGATTCGGTCGCCTCGGCCGTGGGGGGCGGTGTCATCGGCGTCCCATACCTTCCGAGCCCGCAGAACGGTCTGTACTGCGGCGGCTCCGTAGGTACACAGCCCCCTCCCCCCCAATACGTCCACGTGTACATGTTCCAGATGCCCGTGGGGCACGCCCAACCCGACATCGTGGATGTGCATGACTACCCCAGCGTCCAGTGCCCGGCGGGCGTGAACTGCGCGCTCGAATCGAACGCGCAGGTCTCCAGTGAAGCGCAGATCGACTTCACCGATATCGTGCACTTCATGGCTCTCGTGGACAACAGCTCGGCGCTGTTCATGGTCGGCGAGACGTGGTCGAACACCAACAACTCGGGCACCTACGGCAGCCCCAATGGCACGGCTAATTGCGAGGGGGGCCACTGGACGCGGCGTCCCAGACGGTGACCGGGTATAATGCCAGCACGATGGCGGGTCACAGCACGGTCTTCCGTCCGTGGCTGGATTTAGCCACCGCCAGCGCGCAATGCTACAACTGGAATCCAGTTTACTCCAACGGTTATCCCGCGAACCAGCAGGTTAACCCCAGCAATCAGGGCCCGTATACGCCCACGCAGCCTTAGCGCGCTGAAAACGGAGAGACATATATGAACAGACTGGTGTTAATCGCGATTCTGGCAGCGTTGGCAGCCGCGGCGCAGACGCCTGCGCAAACAGGCGCCATCCAAGGGACCGTAATGTCCGAGGAGGGGCAGCCTATCGCGGGCGCCACCGTGCTCTACGCCAGGACGTTGGCTTTTAAGCCCCGCGTCCAGGGAGAGGCGCCCTACCAACTCGCCCCGGGCGAGACCGTCGTCAGCAGTTCCGTCACGACCGACAGTGCGGGGATCTTCCTGGCGGATCGTCTTCCGGCAGGCACGTACCTGGTGTGCGCCGAGGCCTACGATCAGCGTTTTCTTAACCCGTGTAAGTGGTCCGCGGCTTACAGTGCCGCTGTTACCGGCGGGGGGGCGGTGACGCTGCCGGTGGTGATGCAAAGCGGCGTATTTCTGACGGTGCACGTGAACGACCCCAAGGGGCTGCTCCCCCGCGCCGCCGCGTCGCCTCTGGACTTCCCCCATCTGATTGTCGGCGTGGTCTATGGCGAGGGCGGTTTCCTCGCCGCCGATACCATCAGTATCGATTCCGGCGGACGGGACTTCCGGATGCCGATCCGTGCCGGAACGCCGCTCAAGCTCTGGCTGCAGAGCAGGTACGTGACGCTTGCGGACGCAAACTCGGCGCCGGTCGACAACAATGGAGCGCGTATTCCATTTCAAGGCGCTGCGGGGACGGACCTGGCCTTCACATTCCAGGTTTCGGGAGCGGTTCAGTAACATGCGGCGCGCTTTTCAGAGGCTGGCCGCTATGGCTCGGCTCGGTCTCTCCCTAGGCTTGGCAGCGTTCCCAGCGCTCGCGCAGCAGCCAGTCATCAATCCGAATGGAGTAGTGAACGCGGCCAGCTATGTGCCGAGCCCCGAGGATGGCCACGCGTTGGCTCCCGGGTCGATCGCGACGGTTTTTGGGCAGAACCTCGCCGCAGCTACGGCCCAAGCCCAATCGACACCGCTTCCTGCCA
>DATKFU010000154.1:0-5136 GCA_035511215.1 Bryobacteraceae bacterium
ACCCGGTGAAAGCCGGCCTGTCGAATTCGCCGGTAGACTTCCCGTTTGGTTCGGCTTACCTGAAAAAGCAGAAACGCACAGGGGCTGAAGCCCAAGCCAATGGAGCAGCTATCGGCACGACTAAAGTCGTGCCCTGACACTTCTGGACTCACTCAATGGTCTTGACACCCGCTCCGGAAACGTCAAATCTACTTGTTTTCGTTCCCCGTCAGCCGGAACGTGATTGTCCCCCAGAACAGCCGCGCCCGCATCTGCACCGGCAAATGCCGCTCGTCGTCCGTGTACCAGATCCAGATATTGCCGCGATTCTTCACTACGCCTGCATCGGCCGTGGGCTGCACGCGCAGCGTCTTGAAGGTGCCCAGCGTGGTCTTGATCTCCTCGCGCCCTTCCACCTTCATGCTCACCGGCACCGTATGCAACGCATCCACCACCGGGATGACGAAGGTCTTGCCCACTTCCATGGGCTGCGACGAGGCATAGTACACGCCTGTCAGAAGGTCGGTGATGCAGCCGGGAATCGGCGTTTCCACGTGCTTGGTTTGCCCCGTGACCAGGTTCTTCTCGTCCAGAATCGATTTCCCCGCCGCGTAGTCCAGCTTCAGCGTGGAGTTGATCTGCCGCCGCCCCTCCACCGTCTGCTTGTCGAACTCGTAGGTGCAGCCCTTTTCGCGGTCGAAGGTGGATTGAAACCGGTCGCCCACGTGAAACAGCAGATTGATCGCGCCCACCGTGTCGGCGTTGGCGGTAATGCGCTCGCTGTTGCCGGTCGCCTCAAAGTGCAAAACGGCTGTGCCGGCAGGAAACACGCGCCAGTCCACGGCATATACGAGGGTCTGCTTCTCGGGAAAACTGAAGTCCGCTCGCGGCGGCGTCAGTGTGCCCGCTTGCTGGGCTCCGGACCCGGCGGCCAAGGCAAGAAAACAAAAAAAAGATGCTGCGGCGTTGCGGGTCTTCACCTTCAGCGGAGAACTCCTTGATGTTTGACTTATCGAGTGCGGGAACCGCTCACCGCAACGCATGAACGAGTACGCCGAAAGCCGGCCGCAGGAAGAGCAGGCTGAGATACAGCAGCGCGACCCCTATACCTGCATTGTACTCGCGATGCCTGAAGTAAAGCGCCCGCGAGAAGCCGCCGAAGCCCGCCTGATCACCCGTTTCGGAGGCCGGGGTCAAACGGGGAAGCAGACGCGGCACACGCCGGCAGTAGGCGTCGAAGCCGGGAAACGCGGCGAGTAGAAAGCGCTCTTCCGAGGCAATCACGGGGACGTAAATGGCGGCAAAGCCCGCGGCCAGTACCAGTGCCACCGGCCAACTGAGCAGCGCCACTGCAAACCCGGCGGCCATCAGCATCGACCCCAGATACAGCGGGTTACGGGTATATGCATAGGGGCCGGTCGTGGTCAGTTCGCGGTTCTTTTTCACGTATCCGGCCGCATAGCCGCGCAGCCACAAGCCGGGCAGCACCAGCGCCAGGCTCCACGCCACCGCAGACGGCTGCGGCGCGCGGCGGGCCAGTTCAAATAGATAAAGGCCCGCAGTGACGAAGCCCAGCGGGACGCGGATGCGCCGGGCTACGCGCTGCCAGCGGGCAATCCAATCCAGTTGTTGCGCGGCTTGTCCAGACTTGTCCGGCTGGATCATCGGCTGTTCTCCTCGTCGAGCAAGTCATCGGCGGCCCGCAGCACGTCTTCCGGCGTAATGGTCATCAATCCGGCCTCCGGAGCCGCGTGGCGGGTATGGTCCCGCCGGCTCTCCGAGCTGCGCAGCACCCGAAACCTCGTCCCGAAAGGCCCGTTGCGGCTGGGGTCCGTTGGCCCGTAGATGCCTACCACCGGCCGGCCGAGGGCGCAGGCCAGGTGCAGCGGGCCAGTGTCGCCGGCGATGGCCAGGACCACCCGCCGCGTGAGCGCGATCAGTTGCTCCAGCGTGCACTTCAGCGGAATGGCCGCGCCTGCCGCTTGAACAATGGCCTGGGCGAGCGGTTCTTCGCCGGGCCCCGCGTTGACCAGCACGCGTAGTCCCCGGTCGATCAGCCCCTGCGCTACTGCCGCATAACGCTCGGCAGGCCAGCGCTTTGCGCCCCAGCCGGCTCCTGGATTGATCAGCACGGCGGGGCGAGAATCATCCCGCAGAATTCCATCGACCCATGCCTCGGCCGCCAGGTTCACGGGCAGGCATGGCGCCGTCACCTGCAAGTCGTCGCCGGCAACAGCCGATGCCAGTTCCAAATCCTGCTCAATCACATGCGCGCCGTGGGTTTTCACCCTTTCTGTAAACAGCCAGCGCGCGGCCCCCTCCCGGGGCTCGTCCTCGCCGATCAGCCTTGGGCAGCCCGCCATCCGCCCAATGACCGCCGACCGCACCGCACCCTGAAGATCGATCACCGTGTCGTACTCGTATGCGCGCAACGTCTCCCGCAAAGTCTTGATTTCATCGAGTGTCTTCAAACTCAACCACGATCTCCGCCAGTCCCTGGTGGGCGCCAGATGCAGTCGATCCACGACGGGCCGCGACCGGTTGGGGCTTGTTCCGGTCTCGCTATTCGCAGCAGCATCCGCCGCCAGCAAAGCACTCCACCGCGGCTCGACCACCCAGTCAATCACCCACCCAGGATGCGCCTGCCGCAGCGCCGTCACCGCGGGTAATGCGTGCAGAATGTCGCCCATGGCGCCCAGCCGGACCACGAGCAAGCGAAACTTAGACTGCGTGTGCAAACTCCCATTTTCTCACAGCGCCTTTTCTCACATCGCCGGCCGCGATGGAGACGGCTTCAAGCGCTTGAGGAGCCCTTCGACCGCCTGACCCTCATCTTCGATCTCCACGCGTAGACCTGCGGTCTTCAAAGGCAGGAAGTCCCCGAATCGGGAGGACATCCCGCCCAGCCGGACGAGATCCTTTTCCGTCGTAATCAGCGCCGCGGCTCCCGCGGCGCGAGCCGCGGTAGTCAGGCTTTCGAGGTCCTTCGTCTCGTAACTATGATGGTCTGGAAACGCTTTGCGGACAGCTACTTGCAGCCCGCCAGCTTCCAGCCCTGCCAAAAATTGCTCCGGCCGGGCAATGCCGCAAAACGCAGCCACCGGTCCATCGATTGTCGGAATTTCCATTCTGCGATGCAACCGCCAGATCGGTCCCTGCCAGCCCCAGGCCCGCAAATCCTCTTCCAGCCGCGGGTCATCCGCCGGAATGGCAACGATGCTGGCCCGGTGAATGGCTTTGACCGGCTCGCGGAGATTGCCCGCCGGGAGCAGCGTGGCCGTCCAATCCTGGCGGTCGAGCAGCACAATATCCACATCGCGATGAAGCTGCCGATGCTGGAAGCCGTCGTCGAGCAGATGGACGACAGGCTTTTGCTCCTCGCCGAGGAATGCAATCGCCGCCGCATCCCCTTCCGCCAGAACACCCGCGTCGTAACGCAGCGTGGCAACATAAACCGGAACGCCTGCTTCGCGCGCAATCAGAAGCGGCTCGTCGCCAAACTCTTCCGCGCTTCCGCCCGTGACCACATGCGAGGCGGCCTGATCCTTGCGTCCATAGCCCCGCGAAAGCACATCCACTCGCAAGTGATGCCGCACCAGCGCTTTGGCCAGCGCAATGGTCAGCGGAGTCTTGCCCGCGCCGCCGGTGGAGAGATTGCCGATGCTGACCACGGGCCAGCGCAGCCGCTTGACCCGCTCCAGGTTAGTGCCCAGCCGCCTCTCGCGCAGCCAAAGCGCCAACCGGTACGCAGGGACCAGTGGCAGAAGAAGCCCGCGTTTGCCATTCGATAGAGATTTTGCCTCTACCCCCGATCCGGAATGAAACGGCTCAGCGTGAACAGACTCATTTTGAACGGCGTCAGTTTGCACCGTCTCTGCCTGGGCCGGTTGAGCTTGAACCGGGGTTGCGTGGATCCCGTTTGCATGAACCGGATCAGAATGAATCGCGTTCGCTGGAACCGGTTCCGGCGTAATCAGCGTCCGCAATGCTTCCACACTCCGCACCGTCGGCCCCGCCTGCTGCTCAAACACCTGCTTTGCTCGCTCGCCCATCTCCGCGGCTACAGCCTGGTCTTGCAGCAACTCGATCAAGACCCCGGCCAACCCCTCCTTTTCAGCAACTCTTAGCCCGTTATGCGCCCGCAAATCCTCAGTGATCGCACGAAAGTTGGCGTAATGCGGCCCCACAACGACGGGAACCCCAAACTGCGCCGGCTCCAGCGGATTGTGCCCGCCCGCCGCAACCAGGCTGCCGCCCACAAAGGCTACCGAAGCCAAAGAATAAACTGAAGCCAGTTCGCCGATTGTGTCCAGCAGCACAATCTGGCCGGCTTGCAACAACTTGATCGCCCCGGCAGGTTGCTCGCGCCAGTTCGAGCGCCTCTTCCACGGGATACCCGACTCCTCAATCAACCTGGCGACGGCCGCGAATCGCTCAGGATGGCGAGGAGCCAAAACCAACACTAATCGCGGATCCGCTTCCAGCAGCCGCGGCCACGCTTCGAGCAGAGCAACCTCTTCGCCCTCCAGCGTGCTGCCCGCCACCACCAGCCGAAGCCCAAGTTTCAGCGCCTTCAGGACCCGCGTCGCGTCCGCCTCCTCGCCCGCCCGCACATCGAACTTCAAGTTCCCGGCGACTTCGACCCGTTCCGGCAGACAGCCGATGGCTTTGAGCCGTTCAGCGTCTGTCTGGCTCTGCGCCAGCACCCGGCTGAGCCGGCTCAGAAACGGCCTCCAAAGCAAGCGCAGCCGCCGGTAGCGCGGCCACGAACGGTCAGAGACGCGCGCATTCACAACGGCTACCGGAATCTGCCGCCGAAAGCACCCGCTCAACAGGTTCGGCCAGAACTCTGTCTCCGCCAGCACCAGCAGACGCGGCTTAAGTGCATTCAAATAAGCTCGCACAGCCCACGGTAAATCCAGCGGGCAATAGAACACGCGATCGGCTCCAAACCGCTCCCGCGCCAGCGCCTGCCCCGTCCGGGTTGTCGTCGATACCCCGACAAAGCAATCCGGGAGCGCTGCGTCAAGTTCTTTTATCAGCCGGCTCACCGCCAGCACCTCGCCAACAGATACCGCATGAACCCAGATCAATGGCCGGTCGCCTTGACCCTTCAAAGCCGGCACGCGTCCCAGCCGCTCCCACAATCCCTCCCCC
>DATKFU010000155.1:0-27625 GCA_035511215.1 Bryobacteraceae bacterium
GCCCGGTCTATGTCGGCGGCATCGGCATCGGGGACTTCGGCGATAATTTCTTCGGTGGAGGGGTCGTAGACGGGAAACCAGGCGCCGCGCTGGCTTTCGACGCGCTGGCCGTTAATGTACATGCGATGGCGAGTCATGAGCCTTAAGGTAGGCGCCGGTACGAGTGCCGACGCAGCCAGCATGAGTGCAGAGCTACTATGTTTTCTTGCGGTGGACGGCAGACGGCGCGGTGCCGCACGTGAGACCCAACGACTTCACCTGCGTGCGCGCCCTATTGGCGAGATCGTTGGACGGGAAACGCTTCACCAGCTCACAGAACTCCTGCTTGCCCTGCGTGCGCTTGCCCATTTTCACCAGCGTGGCGCCCTTCATATATAATGCGTCGGGAGTCTTGTTGTTGTCCGGATATTTTTCGAGGACCATGTCGAATTCCGCGAGAGCCTGGTCCAGGTTGTTCTGTTTGGCGTGGATTTCCGCGATATAGTATTGCGCGTTGGGCGCAAAATCGGTATTGCCGTAGTACCTCAGATAATCGCTATATTCCCTAAGCGCCAAGTCGTCGTTGCCGCCATTGCGGTCGCGATTCGCGTTTTGATACAGGGTTGTTGCGGGGACCGGGGGAACATCAACGGACTGCGGTCCACCGGGGCCGATACCGGTGGGTCCGGCGGAGGGCGGAGGCGCGGCGGCCGGCGCCTGGATGGTCCTCACGGCGTTGCCGATGTCGAGCATCTGCTGCTGCAGCTTACCCATCTGGCTGGAGATGTCGGCGACGGATTCGCGCAGGGCGCTGACGTCGGTGGTCATCTGGTCGAGTTTGGCACCGACGCCGACCACGGGATCCACGACGCTTTTCTGCTGATCCTTGAAGCTCTGCTGGAGGTTGTTCTGCAGGAGGGCGACGGAGGTACTGGTCTTGTTGGCCGAGTCGAGCGCTTGTTGAACCAACACCTGAATGGCGGAGAATTTCTCGTCCTGGGCGCGCTGCAGGGTGCGCACCTGTTCCTGCAGGAGAGCCAGATCGCGCTGCAATTCCACAATTTCCTTGCTTGCCGCGAAGGCCGCGGTGGGGAAAAATGAAGGACAAATCACAAAAGCTGGCAACAATGTGCGCCAAAAGGTCATAGGATCTCCTCATGAGCGGGACGGGTGCGCCGTCCCGCCGGTTGCGGACGGGCCGGGGACTGCCCGGCCCTTACCCGATTTTACTGCCCCGTGGAGAAGTGCGCGCGGCGGTTCTTCTGCCAGCAGGTCTCGTCGTGGTCGGTGCACTGCGGACGTTCCTTGCCGTAGCTGATGGTCTTCAGCTTGTCGCCGGGAACACCCAACTGGACCAGGAAGTCCTTGGCGGCGCCGGCGCGCCTATCGCCGAGGGCCAGGTTGTACTCGGCGGAGCCACGCTCGTCGCAATGGCCCTCGATCGTAATGCTGGCATCCGGGAAGCTGGCGAAGATGGCCTTGAGGGCGTCGGCATCTCTGGTGAGGGCGGCGCGGGCATCCTCGCGAATGTCGGTCTTGTCGTAGTCGAAGTAGGCATCCGCGACACTGCCCGAGAGCATCGCATCGAGGCTCGGCTTAGGCGTGGCGGGCGGCGGCGGCGGTGGCGGCGGCTCGGTCACGTTGACCGTGGCAGTGGCGGTTTTGGCGCCGCCGGGTCCGGTAGCCGTGAGGGTGTAGGTAGTGGAAGCGCCCGGGAATACACGGCGGCTTGCCGATGCCTGCACGGTGCCAATGCCGTTATCGATGGAGATGCTGGTGGCATCGGAGACGGTCCAGTTGAGCGTGGACGACTGGCCGCGCTCGATCGACGAAGGCTCGGCAGCAAACGCGCCGATGCTGGGCGCGGCGGGCGGCGGTGGGGCCGGCGCCGGGGCTGGTGCGGGCGGCGGTGGCGGCGGCGGCGGGGGCGCTTTCTTCTTGCAACCGGCCAGGAAGAGCGCCAACAACAAACTAAAGCAGACGATCGTGATTTTCCGTTTATTCAACATGAACTAAATTTCTCCTGAAATCGTTTGGGTAAGCGTACTATGCGTGGCGACGCGGCACGCACGAGTGCGTTGCGCCACAAGGGCACGGGTCATTTGGCCCATACGGGGGTCTCGTTGCGTCCGGCGCCGAAGGTCAACTGTTTGAGCTGCGTGCCATCCGCCAGCATCGTCCAGATCTGCTCCGACCCACTGCGTGTGGAACTGAATGCCAGGCGCCTGCCGTCCGGCGCCCAAGTGGGATTCTCATTACGCCCGGCGCCGTAAGTCAACTGGTTAAAGTTGCGCGAGGCCACATCCATCACAAAGATATTGAAATTACCAGTGGCGAATCCGCGCGTCCAGGCAAACGCCAGGATCTGCCCGTTGGGGTGCCAGCACGGGTTGGACGCCTCTCCCTCGCCGTTGGTCAGCCGTTGCACGTCGGTGCCATCTATATTCATGCGGTAAACTTGCTGCGGTCCCGACCGGCCTGAGACAAAGGCCAAGTCGTTACCGGTCTTGGGATTCACCTTCGGCTCGACCTCCAGCGCGCGGGTGTTCGAAATGCGGTGCAGGTTGCTACCGTCGATGTTGGCACTATAAATCTGCGCCCCGCCACTGGCCGAGGACGCATAAAGCAACTGCTTGCCGTCCGGCGTGAAATCCGGAGTGGCGTTCATAGATGCAACCTGATTATAAAACGGCAACCGCCGTCCCGTATCCGTCGTGAGAATAAATATAGCAGGATTTCCGCGGGCGTAGCTAGTGAAAGCAATTTTTGTACCGTCCGGGGAGACGGCGGGCATAATGGATATCGAATTGAAATGGCTGATCTGACGCTGGTTAGACCCGTCCGGGTCCATGACCCAGATTTCTTTGTGGCCGGTACGATTGGATACAAAGTAGATCTTGGTTCCGAGCAGCGATGTGCCGCCCATCTGGGCTATGATATCGGCGGCGAATTCATGGGCCGTTTTCTTAGCACCGACCTCGTCCGGCGAACCGAAATAGCGCTTTCCCAATACCTGGGCTTGTGAAACGGAGGCCTGTCCCACATTGAATAGCCAGCCGTAAAGCACCAGCACGTTGTTTTGCACGGCGGTATAGCCGAACGCCAGGTAGTTAGCGGAGGCGGGCGGCGAGGACCAGTCCGAAAGCCAGACGCCGCCACCATTGAGTGGTTGTTGGCCTGTGCGGGTGGGGTGGGCCGCAGGCTGTTCGCGGAAATCGGAAGGCTGCTGCGGCACTTGCAGCGGGTACATGCTCTTGGGGACCATTTTGAAGAGGCCGGAGGCGTCCAGGTCGTTGTAGAGGGTTTCGTTGAAGGCATTCATGAGCGGCTGGGCCTGGCCGCTGCCGCGCAGATCGGGCACTGCAATGGCGGGCCGCGCGCCGCCCTCCAGTTTTATAATGACATCGCTTTGCTGCGCCGCCAGGACCAGAAGGATCCCGGCGAAGGCGGCGGCAAACCTGAAAGCTCTTTTCATTTATCGCCTCAACTCAAACCAAAATTCAATCGTGGCGGCGTTACGTTCATATGCGGCGGGCAGGCCCGGGAAGGGGCTCGCGTCGTAGATGGCACGCTCCGCGGAGTAGTCTAGGGTTGGGTTTCCACTGGTCTGGGCGACATGCACGTTGCGCACCGAACCGTCCCGCTGCAGGTCGAAGGTGACGATGGCGGGCGGAAGCGTGTGGATACGGGGATCGACGTCTCCAGCGTGCCACTTCTCCGCCACTCTCTGCCGTAGGATCATCACGTAGTTCCCGAACCGGTTGCCGAATGGGGATCCCTGCCCGACGCCTACGCCACCGGAGCCGAGCTGCCCCATCATGGGTGAAACCAAAGCCTGGCCGGCTGCGCTATAGAGCTGGTTGGGGCGGTCTTGCTGCTTGGAGCGCCAGTTGTTCTGTGCGGACCTGGCCACTTCAGACGGCTTCGGCTGCGTACGGCTCTTGATGGGGATGGCATCGGGCTCCTCGCGAGGCGCCAGCGCTTTCGGCTTGGCAGCGGGAGGAGGAGTCGGTACCGCGGATTCTGTAGGGTTGGCGAGCGGGTTGACGACGCCGCTCCGCGACGGCAGTGGAATCTTGTTCACCACGTTGATGGAGATGCTGCCCGGGCCGCCGGAATTAGCGTCACCCCAAGCTTCGTGACGACCCGAGAGCGCCACTCCCCAAAGCAGCAGTGATCCGAATACCGCGGCATGCAGCGCGACCGATCCCAGCAGCGGTTTGCCCAGGGAGTCGGCATGGTCCAGGATGTCCGCGTGGGGCACTTACTTGCGCCTCTTTCCGGCGGTGTCCTCCGGCTGGGTGACTGCGTTCACCTGTAGTTTGGCCGCGCCAAGTTCGCTCATGACCTGCGCGATGGGCTCCCAGATCGTCTCTTTGTCGGCGCGCAGGTAGACTGCGGTGGCGCCGCTGAACCGACGCTGGATCTCGGCGGGAAGGTCATGGATGTCGACCTCCTTCTCGTTCAGGTACAGGTTGCCGTCCTTGGTAATGTTGACCACAGGCAACTCCCGGGCGCTGTCCGCCACGGCGCGCGTCTTGGGGACGTCCACCTGGATGCCGAATTCCATCACGTGGGCGGTGAGCATAAAGATGATGAGCAGCACCAGCATCACGTCGACGAAGGGGGTGACGTTGATCTCGGAAAGCATGCCGGCGGAAGCGCGGCGGCGCGACCGGGAGTTGCCGCCATTGCCGCCGCTGAAGGAAATCGCCACGGTTTACTCTCCGAAGCTCCGCTCCGCCAGGTTGAGGAATTCGAGCGAAAAGTCGTCCATGCGGGCACCGATCTCGCGAATCGTGTGGCTGAACTGGTTATAGAAAATGGCGGCGGGGATGGCTGCGGCGAGGCCTACGGCGGTGGCGATGAGCGCGTCGGCGATGCCCGGGCCCACTGCGCGCAGGCTGGCGGTGCCCTGCATCCCCAGTTCTTGAAACGCGCGGATGATGCCGAGCACGGTGCCGAACAAGCCGATGAACGGGCTGACGGAAGCCGTGGTGGCCAGCCAGCTCATGTTGCGCTCCAGCTTGGTCAGTTCCTCGCTGGTGCCGAGCTGCAGGGAACGCTCAAGCGAGATTTTGTTGGTGACGGAGCCGCGCACTTTCACCTGGCGGTGGACCTCCTCATAGCCAAACTCGAAAACCGATACCAGGGGGGCGGGCTTGAACTGTTCGCTGGCGACCATGACTGCATCCAGGCCGCTGGCCTTCCGGAAAGCGCGCAGAAACCGCCGGTCGGCGGCGCGGGCGGAGCGGAGTATGTTCCACTTGGAAAAAATGATGGTCCAGGAGAAACCGGAAAAAAATAGCAGGATCGCCAGAACGGCGATTGTCAATGGGCCGCCGCGACCAACCATTTCCCAGATGTCGATCTGCAGGAGGAATGCGGGCGCTTCAGGGTTCAAACCATCTCCTCATTTTCAAATCTAACATAAGGACGCGGAGCGGGCGGCGAAAGACCGATGTCAGCGCCGCCTGTCGAGGGCCAGGCCGAGTCCGGCGCCGATCAGCACAGTTCCGGTGCCGCAATCCAGCGCGCGCGTAACCGCCGGGCGACGGAGCCAGTGCCGGAGAGGCCGTACCGCGATGGTCAGAAGAGTGAGCCACAACAGTCCTTCCGCAACGTGAATGAAAGTGAATAGAAAACTGTATGTCATGATGCCGCCGCCGCGGGGGATGAATTGCGGGAGCAGGGTGATGTAGAACACCCCGACCTTCGGATTCAGCACATTCGTGAGCAGGCCGCGCAGAAACCAGCGGTGGCCGCCGTCTTCGTTGCGGCCCGCGGCATCGGACAATGGGTCCGGTGCGAGGTGGAACTCGTGCTTTCGGGCCCACATGCGGATTCCGAGGTAGACCAGATAAAAAGCGCCTGCGATGCGAACCGCGTTGTATGCGAGACGGGAAACCGCCAGCAGGCCGCTGAGGCCAAGTGAAGTTGCCGTTCCCCAGATGAGACACCCGGTACAGATGCCGCATGCGGCAAAGCGAGCTTCACCGGCGCCTTCCACCGCCGCGGTCCGCAGCACCAGGGCGGTGTCGAGGCCCGGCGTGACGGTGAGCAAGCCGGCGGCAGCGGCGAAGGCGAGTACCGCGGCGATGTCGAGCATGTCTCCAGCATAGCCAAACAGGCGGTCGCAGGCGGGTCGTGGAGGCCGCTCCTTCTCCTCTTGACATTCTAGGAGAACACTCCCAGAATGGCTAGAGGAGCCATAATGGGCAAACAAGTCGACATCCTGCAAGGCACCCTCGACATGCTGATTCTGAAGGCGGTGTCGCTGGGTCCGCTGCACGGATACGGTATCCTGCTGCGCATCCAGCAGGTCTCGAAAGACGCGCTGCAGATCCCACAGGGGTCGCTTTATCCGGCGCTGTACCGGCTGGAGCATCGCGGCTGGATCGCGGCGGAGTGGGGCGAAAGCGAAAACAAGCGCAAGGCCAAGTATTACCGCCTGACCGCCGCGGGGCGGAAACAATTGAAATCGGAGCGGCAGGAGTGGAAGCGGCTGGCGGTGGCCATCGGCGATGTGCTTGCCGCGGAACCGGAGGAGGTGTGACATGCTGGCGCAGGTGAAATCGTGGTGGCGGGCGCTGACCGGGCAGTCGCGCCTGGCGGGCGAGATGGCTTCCGAAATGGACGGCCACATGGAGCGTTACGCGGCGGATCTGATGGCCCGCGGGGTGGAACCCGGCGAGGCGCGGCGCCGGGCACGCATCGAATTCGGCAGTACCGCCGCGGCGGCCGAAGAGTGCCGCGAAGCTGTGGGCCTGCGCTGGCCGAACGAATTCGGCCGCGATCTGCGCTACGCCGTACGCGTGCTGCGCAAGAGCCCCACGTTCACGGCCGCGGCGGTGGCTACGCTGGCTCTCTGCATCGGCGCGAATACCGCTATCTTTAGCGTGGTGGACGCCGTGCTGCTGCGCCCATTGCCCTATCCGGCGCCGGAGCGGCTGTTCTCGGTTGCCCGGCATTTCCAAGGCAAAGGCTCCGAGAGCTACCAGACGAATCTGTGGGGCAGCGCCTGGGAGGCTGTGCGCGATAACGCTACTTACCTGGACGCGGCCGTTTTTAGCGATGGTTCGATGGGGGTCAACTTCGCGGCGGGCGGCGGCGTCGACTACGTTAAGCAACAGCGCGTCTCGGCCGGATTCTTTCGCGTATTGGGCATTAAGCCGCTCATCGGGCGCGAGTTTTCGATGAATGAAGACCGGCCGGCCGGTCCGGCAGTCACGGTGTTGAGCTACGCGCTCTGGAAGCGCGTCTTCCACGCCGACCCCTCGATTGTGGGACAGGCGGTCACTCTGCGCGGCGAGCCGCACATCATCGTCGGCGTGCTGCCCGCCGGCTTCCGGAGTATCGTTCCGGCGGACCTATGGACGCCGCTGCGTCCGTCCCGGTCGGGCGAGGGCGGAGGGTCCAACTACGCCGTGGTGGCCCGCCTGCATTCCGGCGCCTCCTGGGCGCAGGCCAACGGGCAGATCGAAGCGATCGGGGCGCCGCTCATGCGTCAGTATGGGCAGGATGCCTCCACGCGCCTGCGCTTGATCTCGTTCCAGCGGGGCTTGACCGTAGACGTCCGCCAACCAATCCTGATCCTTTGGGCGGCGGTGGGAGTGGTATTGCTGATCGGCTGCGTGAACATCGCCGGGCTGCTGCTGGCGCGGGCCGCCGGACGCACCCGCGAGATGGCCACCCGCATGGCGCTGGGCAGTGGGCGCGCGGCTTTGATCCGGCAAATGCTGGCCGAAAGCGTGGTGCTGGGGTTGTGCGGAGGCGCCGCCGGCACTGGCCTGGGATGGCTGGGAGTGAAGGCCCTGAAGGCTTTGACGCCCGCTAGCTTGAACCTTTGGCAAGCCGTGGATCTGGACTGGCGCGTGCTGGCGGCCACCGCCTTCGCGTCGATCGCTGCAGGCATCCTGTTCGGGCTATACCCCGCGCTGGCAGCCAGCCGCCTGCAGATCCGCGCCGCGCTGGGCGAGGCCGGCCGCGCCGTCGCGGGCGGGCGCAATCCCTGGCCCCGCCGCTTGCTGGTGACTAGCGAGGTGGCGCTGGGCGTGGTACTGCTGGTGGGCGCGGGTTTGCTGATCCGCACGTTCGCCCATCTGCGCGGTCTCAATCCGGGGTTTGATGCTCACAACGTTATTACGGCCGAGCTGTCGCTGCAAGATGCGCGGTACGCGACCAGCCAGAGCGTGAACCGGCTCTTCGAGCAAAGCCTGGCACGGATGCGGGAATTGCCGGGCGTCGAATCGGCGGCCGTAACGATCAGCTTGCCTTATGAGCGCGCGCTGAATACGGGGTTCCAGCGCATGGACGGCCCGCACGTGGATACGGAATCCCAGATCACCAACATGTTTTACATCACGCCCGAGTACTTCCGCGTGCTGCGAATTCCGTTGTTGCGCGGACGGGTGTTCACCGCTGCCGATAGCAGCATTTCCGCGCCGGCCACGGTGGTCAGCGAGGCATTCGTCAAAATGTACATGCCTGGCGACGAGCCAGTCGGCCGGCATCTGGACCTGGGCGGCGGCGAGAAGCGCGAGATCGTGGGCGTGGTCGGCGATGTCCAGCAGAAGAGCGGCTGGGGAGACGGCGCGCCTACGGCCGCAATGCCGGACATCTACATCCCCGCCATGCAGGTGCAGGACAAGTTCATGCAACTGGTGCATACGTGGTTCTCGCCGAGCTGGACCGTGCGCTCCGCCGGACCAGCCGAGGGCGTGATCGCGGGGATGCAGCGCGCGCTCGAATCGGTGGACCCGCAGCTTCCGTTCGCGGGCTTTCATAGCATGGAGGACGTCCGTTACCGCGCGCTGTCCCAGGAGCGTTTTCAAGTGGTCCTGTTAGGCGCTCTGGCGGGGCTGGCGCTGCTGCTGGCCGCGGTGGGGATCTACGGACTGATCGCCAATTCCGTGGCCGAACGGACGCGCGAGCTGGGTATCCGGCTGGCGTTGGGCGCCACCGTACCGCAAGCTATACGCTCCGTGGCCCTGCCTGGAGTGGCGCTGGCGCTGGCGGGTGTGATCGTGGGTTCCGTGCTGGCCGCGTTCGCAACGCAAATGCTGCGGCACCTTGTGTGGGGCGTGCGGCCGGGCGATCCACTCACTTTCGCAGCCGTGGGAGTCGGCTTGCTGGGCGTAGCCGCTGCCGCCAGCTTCCTACCGGCGCTGCGGGTTACGCGGCTGAATCCGGCGGAGACGCTGCGGCAGGAGTAGGGATAGGTCACCCACAACCTTTGAAAACTCCGCCGGGCACTCCCGTATAGCCGAGCGCCTGCATGCCGATCGGCGAACTGTAATACGCCCTCGATATCCAGTCTTTCAAATTGCTGAAGTGCGCGTGGCCGCGATAGCTGGCGGGCGCGTTCTCGTCCCAGGTCTCCAGGGTGTGCGGGTAAGCCATGAAGGTTACCAACTCGGTCTGCTGCTCGGGCGTCAGATACACAAACGCCGCGCGGTACCGTGCGAAGGACTCCCCATCGAGGAAAGCAAGGCTCTCCAGAAAACTGCGCTGCGTGTCGTGTGTTTCGACGGCTAGCACCGCATCGATGAAGCGGTTGACCAACGCCGCTTTGGCGCCCGGCGTATCGGTGGCGGGGATTACAATCTCGCTAAAGACGACCAGCGTCTGGTTCTGATGATCGTCCAGGAATAGCGGCTTCCAGTCGGCACGCGCCAGTTCCTTCGAGGCGTCGTAATCGGACGGAAACTCGCGGGCCCGGGCTACGCTACCCGATACGGCCGCGGCGGCGGCGCCCAGGAAGGTTTGACGAAACAAATCCCGGCGGTTCATCTGCGGAACTATAATACCTTTAACGATGCAATCGGCACAACCTAACGGGACCTACGACGCCATTGTCGTAGGCTCCGGCGCTACAGGCGGTTGGGCGGCTAAGCGGCTGGCGGAAGCCGGCCTGAAAGTTGCGCTTCTGGAGGCGGGGCGCAACATCTCGCCCCAGGAATTCACCGAGCACATGCCGGCCTACAAGCTGAAATACCGCGACATGTCCCCGGAAATCGCGCGCACGCGGCCGGTGCAGAAACAATGCTACGCCTGCATGGAGTACAACTACGACTGGTTTGTGGACGACCTGCAGAATCCGTATAGCACGCCGGCGGGCAAGCCGTTCACCTGGCAGCGGCTTCGGATTGTGGGTGGGCGCACGCTGGTATGGGGACGCCAGAGCTACCGCATGAGCGATCTGGACTTCAAGGCGGCCAGCCACGACGGCTATGGCGAAGACTGGCCGCTTTCGTACCAGGACATGGAGCCTTACTACGAGATCGTTGAGCGCTACGTGGGCATCAGCGGGGCGGCGGAAAGGAATCCCACGCTGCCGGACAGCCATTTCCTGCCGCCCATGAAGATGACCTGCGGCGAGGTGAATTTGCGCGAGCGGGTGCAAGCGCAGTTCGGCCGCACTGTCACTATCGGGCGCACCGCCATACTCACCCAGAATCACAACGGGCGCGCCGCATGCCACTATTGCGGGCCTTGCGAGCGCGGCTGTGTGACATTCTCTTATTTCAGCAGCCCGTTCACCACGGTGGCGGACGCGCTGAAAACCGGAAATTGCACGCTAATTCCGAACGCCGTGGTGCGCAGCGTGGATATGGACAACGCCAACAACCGCGCCAGCGGCGTGACTTATATCGACCGGCTCTCGCACAAGACCAGCCAGGCGCGCGCCAGGAGCGTGGTTCTATGCGCACAGGCCCTGGAATCGACGCGGATTCTTTTGAACTCATCCACGCGGGTCTATCCCACGGGGCTGGCCAATTCGAGCGGTGTATTGGGGCACTACCTGATGGATCACGCGGTCGGCGCGGGCGCCGCGGGCGATCTGCCGGGATTCGATCCCACTCCCGATTCGCCGAGCGCGCCACATCGCGCCAATGGCATCTATGTGATTCGCTTTCGCAATATTGCGAACGGGCCGCGGCATCCGCGCTTTATTCGCGGCTACGGATTTCAGGGCGGGGCCAGCGCGGGATTCAACTTCGGCGCGGGGGGATTCGGCGCGAACTACAAGAAAGCCGTGCTGGCGGGCTCGTACGGCATCGATCTAGGCGCTTTCGGCGAATCGCTGGCGCGCTTCGATAATTATTGCGAGATCGACTCCGAGATGCGGGACGCCTGGGGCATTCCGGCGCTGCGCATCCAAATGACCCACGGCGACAATGAGAAGGCCATGATGGAAGACGCCGCCTCTTCCGCCGCGGAGATGCTGGAGGCGGCCGGCGCCAGGAACATCAAGGTCAATTCCGATCTGGCGATGCCTGGCATGGCGATTCACGAGACGGGCACCGCGCGCATGGGCGCCGATCCGAAGAAGTCCGTTCTGGACCCCTATAACCAGACGCACGATGTGAAGAACCTGTTCGTGATGGACGGAGCCTGCTATCCGTCGTCGGCCTGCCAGAACCCCACCTTGACATTCATGGCGCTGACGGTGCGGGCCTGCGACCGGCTGATCGACCGGTTCAGGAAGAATGAAGTGTAGTTGAGGGGGAGAGGGAATGATGCGCGAGTTGTGCATTTGCGTTTTGATGGTTGGGAGCGCGGGGGCCGCTGTGCCGCCGGTGATCCCAGGCGACTCCGGGCGAGGCGCCTCGCTGTTTGAAAATGAACGCTGCGTGCAGTGCCACAGCGTGAATGGCAAGGGCGGCAAGATGGGCATGGATCTGAGCGCGCGGGTGGATCGCGGCTTTACGCCCGCGCTGCTGGCCAGCGCCATGTGGAACCATGCGCCGGTGATGTGGGCGGCTATGGAAGGGGCCGGCATCGAGCAGCCGAAATTGAGTCCGGCGGACGCCGCCGATTTATTCGCGTACTTGTATTCGACGCGTTTCTTCGACAAGCCGGGCGACGCTGCGCGCGGCAAACAAGCGTTCACCGACAGACACTGCGCGGAGTGCCACGGAATTACCGAATCGCGGGCGGAAGGCGCGCCGCCGGTGGTCAAGTGGGAATCGCTGGGGCAACCCATGGTCCTGGTGCAGCAGATGTGGGACCACAGCAGCCGCATGCGCGAGGCCTTCGCGCGCAAGAAGATCGCATGGCAGGAACTGACGGCGCAGGATTTGAGCGACATTCTGGCCTATTTGCGCAATCTGCCGGAGACGCGCGGTGTGAATGTCCACTTCTCGTTTACGTCCGGAGATGGCGGGCAAGCCATATTCGAATCGAAGGGCTGCGTGAAATGCCACGTCGGCAAATTGGCCCTGGAGGACCGTCTGCACAATCTCGCGTTGACCGAGATCGCGGTGGATATGTGGAATCACGCACCCCGGATGATTCAACCTGTGCCGCAGCTTTCCGAGGACGAAATGCGCCAGTTGCTCAGCTATCTGTGGATGCGGCAGTTTGTTTATGCGAAGGGCGACGTATCGCGGGGCAAGCAGGTGTTTGCCGCCAAGCGCTGCGCAGACTGCCACGCGGGCGGGGAACACGGGGCGCCGCCGCTGCCAGGGCAGGGCCGGGGATACTCGGAAATCACGATCGTCTCGGCGCTGTGGAAGCACGGCCCGCAGATGTTCACGCGCATGCGGGACGCCAAGATGACGTGGCCGCGATTCAACAATCCGCAGCAGATGTCGGATCTGGTGGCGTATTTGAATTCCGTCCAGTAGGGCGGATCCGGGCCCGCCGGGCAGGCCAGTCACACGTTTCGCCAGGAATTTCATGGAGCCGGTCTGCGGGCGTCCGGTCCGGCTTTTCAGGGTGTCTCGACAGGGTGCGCCGCCGGCCATAAAGATAGCTCTCCGCGGTCATACGGCACTCCCTAACTAACGCTCTCAGACAGAGTTAGGCTGATGTCGCCACGCGGCATTGCGCTTGCCGGCACGGTCCGGCCGCCCCTGTCGCAGCGCGGAAGTTCCGGGCACAAAGTCCGCTAATCCCACCCCTACAAGTCACTCCGGTGTCCCTGGCTGGAAAAAACCGGCTGCTATAGTGTGAGTGAAAAAGGAGCACTTCACGTGGCACAAATTATTCCTCTCGGTTTCGTTACCGCAAGCGATGCGGCTTTGACGTCGAATGTGACGGCCCCGTCCGGATATCCTCTCCGTTGCAACAAGGTCTTGATTCAGGCCTTCAAGACCGCGAACTCCAGCGACTCGGTCTTTGTCGGCTTGATAGGCCTGAACAAGACCACCGGGGCGGGCGTCATAGCCGTACTTCAGTCCGGCCAATCGGTGGTCGTGGGAGACGAGCGCGATTCCAACGTGCTCGACCCCACCACGCTTGCCGTGGACAGCGTGTCGGGCGCCGCGATGATAACGGGCATGCTCTATCAACGGTAGTCCGGCTGGTTGGGAGTCAGGGAGGCTAACTACAATATGAGAAGCATCATTTTGGCGGGACTCGTGTGTGTGCTGACCGCGATTGCCGCGCCGGCGCAAATCACCGTCGGTGGTGGGGGTGTGGCGCCTGCGGGGATCCCAGCCGGCGCTGCTATCTGGTACGGTACAGCCGCGCCGTTAAGCACGGTCGGGGCAAACGGGGATTACTATCTCAACACCGTCGGCTACTGCCTGTATGGTCCGAAAGCCGCCGGCGTTTGGCCCCCCGGCTGTTCTACCTCGATCCCTCAACTCGGATACAAGGCCGAGAGTTTCGGGAACAAAGGTAGCGCTGGGGGCTACGCGCCACTGGACGCAAATGCGCTGGTGCCCCTTGCGAATCTGCCGGCGATCGGAGCGATCAACGGCACCAGCGTGCCCAGTAACAGCGCGTCGGACCAGACTATACTGACTACCGCTCCGGCGGTAGGTACCTGGACGACTCTTCCGTCTTGTCCCGATTTTGGGGGAAGCCATCTGAACTACAGCCTGGTGACGCACGGGTTCTTGTGCGGAGACACTGGCGGGACGGTGGGTAGTGTCGCGTTCAACGGTGTAGGGTCGGGGAGCAATGCCAACGCGCTCGTAATCAACGGCACTCTGGGCTACTCCGGCGGCGGGACGATCGACGCAAATCAGTTAGCCGGGGTGTCTCTATCCGGTTTACCGACCGGGCTTCTCAAGATCACCACCGGGACCGGTGCGCCCAGCGTTGCAGCCCTGTCCGACGTGACCGCTGCGCTGGGGTTCACGCCTGAGAATCAGGCAAACAAGGGGGCCGCCGGCGGGTACGCTCCGCTTGATGGAAGCGCTCGACTGCCGGCTGCTCAGATGCCCATCCTCGCGGGCGACGTCGGGAATGCGGGTTTGGCTACGACAGTTGTGGCGTTACAGAGCCACGCAGTGGCAAGCGCCGCGCCGACCAACGGCCAAGTTTTGACCTGGAATGCCGCCGGAAGTACATGGGCGCCGGTTACGCCTGTCGTCGCCAGCGGCGGGCTCGAGAATCCTGGAGGAACTCCGGCGGCAAATACCGTGCTCGTGGCGGACGGCGGCAACAGCGCCAGGTGGGATACCGACACTCTTTTATTCACCGATGGCACGCTGAGCACATATCACGATCCGACTGCTACCGGACACAATGTCTTCTTCGGCAATGGCGCCGGTAATCGAACGATGACTCCTGGCGGCGGAGCGGCCGGGCTTGCGAGCTTTAACGTGGGCATCGGCTACCAGGCCTTAGGCGGCTTGACGACAGGCAACCAGAATATCGGTGTCGGGGAGCTTGCTCTAGCAGCCAATGCAACCGGGCAGCAAAATGTGGCGGTCGGCAATTTGGCGATGGTAGCGAACACCACGGGCAGTTACAACACAGCAGTGGGTGAGAACGCTCTGGGAAACAATACCACAGGTTACGATAACTTCGCGTTCGGATTGCGGGCGTTATACCAGAACACTACCGGTTATAACAACGCGGCATTCGGGATAGACAGCGTGGGAATCAACACCACAGGGTACCGTAACAGCGGTTTCGGAACCGATTCGTGCGCCTGGAACGTGACCGGGTACGAGAACTCCTGCATGGGTATGAATACCCTGTGGTCTCTTACAACCGGATACGACAACGCCGGTACCGGCTTTAATGCTATGTTCGGCGTCACCAGCGGTCATTACCTGACAGGCCTTGGTGCATATGCCGACATGTACTATCCCAGCACTTCCGTTGGTGTGACTCTCACGCCCACCAGCGCGACCGCCAATCTTTCGGTGGGCTGGTATTGGTACAAGGTGTCGTATGTCCTCAACGGGCAAGAAACAGCCCTATCGAATAACAGCTATTTAGGAGTGCTTACCGACTCCGCGCACAAAGAAGTGACAATCGCCGGAATTCCAACTTATAGTGGGCCATTCGTCGCATCCGCGCGCAGGATCTATCGGACGGCCGTATGCCCTACTACGCTCTGTACGGTCATCACAGCCAACCAGGCGCCACGCCACTGGTACTATGTGACTACCATTAGCGACAACATAACAACTGCTTACGTCGACACCACGGCGGATGTCAGTTTAGGGGCGGAAGAGAGCACTTCTCCGAGCAAGTCTATCGCCCTTGGCGCATATGCCACGGTGTACGGGTCTTATCAGATGGTGGTCGGCAGCGATGCGGCTCCCGTTCAGCAGATCTGGCTGGGCAACGGGATGGTGACCGCGACCGCTCCGGCGGGCGTCCTGGTTTCAAGCTCCGGAGCCAGCGGGACGAATACGCCGGGGCAGGATCAGATCATCGCGGGTGGACCCGGTACCGGCACTGCCAATGGTGGAAGCGTGATCTTCGGGACCGTACCAGGCGGGGCTTCCGGAGCGACGTGGAACAATTTGGTGAACCGCTGGAAGATCGACAGTGCGACCGGCAACCTGGTTTCGCTGAGCACCGGCGGAATCGCTGGAGTGACAGGCACGGTGGATTTCAGCGGCGGCGGTCACACTCTGCCGGCGAAAGCCGGAATCGGGGCGGGCAAGCCTTCCACCTGTACAGTAGGTGAGCAGTACTTCGCAACCGATGCCGCGCCAGGGCAGAATCTGTTTGGCTGCACGGCGACGAATACCTGGACGCTCGAAGCGGGTGGAGGCGGCGGCGGGACGATCAGTTCTATCTTTGGCCGCACGGGTGCAGTGACTGCGCAGACCGGGGACTACACGTTCGCGCAGATCGGTGGCACGTTGCCGGACTCGGCGCTTCCCAGCGACGTGGTGACAAGCAGCATCGTTGGCGATGCGACCCTTATTGGCAATTTCGCCTCCCTGACTACCACCGGCAACATTACGTCGGGCGGCAATATGACGGCCGGCGGTAATGTCTATGCCAACAGCGGTAGCAACGTGCCGGGATGCCTGCACCTGTCGGATGCGAACGGCGTACATGACACGGGGTTCTGCGCTCCATCATCCGGCTTTAACGGGCAGTTCAACATGTGGAGCAGCAGCGGTGCGGCTGGGCAAGTTGCCACTACCGACGGCTCCCTCAGTCTGAATTGGTCCAACCTGGGCGGCATTGCGGGGAGTCTGGCGGCCGCGCAAATGCCAACCCTAGCCGGGGATGTCGCTAACTCGGGGTTTGCCACAACGGTTGCCGGCTTGCAAGGGCGGCCGGTTTCGAGCGCGGCCCCTGCGGACCAGCAGTATCTTGGGTGGTCCGCCTCGGCGAGCAAATGGCAACCCATCAGTCTGCCCGCAACTCTGAGCGCCACGGGTGGAACTATTTACAATGCCGCAGGCGCGGGCAATACTCAGATTGTCATCAAGAACAGCTCGAGCCAGGCCGGCAACGGCGCCGGGTCGGTGCTTTGGCAAAACAATGCAGGCGCCACGATGTCGTTTATCAACTGGGATGGAGGCTTCGCGGAGGGCGACGGAACGAACTATAAGATCAGCGTCGATACCAGCACTGAAACGCTATCCAGCGATTCCATGATCGTGTGGCACAGCGTCAACAACGCCTTTTCCGGAGTGGCGGACACCGGTCTTGCACGGGAGACTGCCGGCGGAATTCTAAAGGTTACTAACGGTGCGGCCGGCTACGGCATCCTGGATGCCGGCGGTCTGGAGATTAATGGCGCAGCCCTCGCAACAACCTTAGCGGGAGATGTTACTGGCGCCATCGGCGCGAACACGGTGACTAAGATCCAGAATCGTTTGGTAGCGAGTACGGCTCCGGCCGATGGGCAGAGCCTGGCGTGGAGCGCAGCAAATTCACAATGGCAGCCAACATCAGTCTCGTCCGGTAGCGTATCGGTCAGCTCCGTATTCGGGCGCATTGGCGCTGTTGTGGCGCAATCCGGGGACTATACCGCGGCGCAGGTTGCCAATGCTCTGTCTTCGACTCAGACCTATGCCAGTCCCGCGTGGCTCACGGCGGTGACGTTCGGCGGTACCACGCTAAACTCGACCGGCGGAACGATCTACAATAACGCGGCCAGCGGCAACACGCAAATCGTCATCAAAAACAGCTCGAGCCAAGCTGCCAACGGCGCCGGGTCGATTCTCTGGCAAAACAATGCCGGATCGAATATTGCGTTTATCAACTGGGATGGCGGGTATGCTACAGGCGACGGAACGAATTACAAGATTTCGCTCGATACTGAAACCGTGAGCCTGTCGAGCGACGCGCTGATGGTCTGGCACAACGTCAATAGCGTATTCTCGGGAACCGCGGATGTGGGACTAGAGCGGCCATCGGCAGGTGTACTAAGAGTCACGGCAGGAGCTTCGGGGTATGGAGCGATCGACTCCGGCGGCTATAGCGCTTCCGGCACCGCGGGCGTCACTTCGACTACTTGTACCCAATGGACAAACGGACTATGTACTCACATTTAATCGCGTTGACATTGCTGGCGGCAGCGGCTTTCGCGCAAGCCCCCGCCGCGAAAGAGCCCCCCAAACAACCGCAGATTTCGGCCGAGATGCGCGCCAGGTTTTGGCGCACGCAGGCTGAAGCCATAGCGGCTGCGGCGCGGGCCGAGCGGGCGCAAGACGCCGCCAGGGCCGCGCAGGAGGAGATGCGTAAGGCTTGCGGCGACAAGTTCACGGTGACGCTGGATGCGGCGGGAGAGCCATCTTGCCAACCTAAGCCCGGCCCGTCCTGAGATCAGCGCGGACTGGCGTCCCGCAAATAGGCGTCGTCGCCGCGAATCCAGTCTTCGCGCCGCGGCGAGAACACGTCCACAGCGAGCGAATCTTCGAGCGCTTCCACCGTGTGCGGCACATCGGGTGGGATTACCAGCGCGTCGCCCGCGCGCAGCACTCGCTCCTCGCCTGCAATCCTGAAACGCACCGCACCGCTCTCCAGCATGCTGATTTGCTCATTGGCGTGGCTGTGCATAGGAACCACGGCGCCCTTCATTAACCGGATACGGGCGACGGTCAGGTTTTGCGCGTGAATGGTCTTGCGGCCGAGCAGCGCATTGAGAGGTTCCTCCTCCAACAGGTCCCAGTTGTAATACTGCATCGCGCCGTATTGTATCATGAGACCTTATGAAAGGCGTCGTTCTAGCGGGCGGTACGGGAAGCCGGCTCTTCCCACTGACCAAGATTACCAACAAGCACCTGTTGCCGATCTACGAGAAGCCCATGATCTATTACCCCATCGAGACCTTGGTCGATGCGGGCATCCGGGACATCCTGATCGTCACCGGCGGTAAGAACGCGGGCGATTTTCTGCGGCTGCTGGCCAATGGCAAGCAGTTCGGGCTCACCCACATCGATTACACCTACCAGGAGGGCGAAGGCGGCATCGCCGATGCGCTGGCACTGGCAGAACACTTTGCCGACGGCCGGAAGCTGTGCGTCATCCTGGGCGATAACATCATCGAAGGCAGCATCCGCAAGGCTGCCGACGATTTCCGCCAGCAGGCGCAAGGCGCCAAGATCCTGTTGAAGGAGGTCACAGACGCCGAGCGTTTTGGCGTGGCCGAGATCTCCGGCGATCGTATCGTCGATATCCAGGAAAAGCCGCGGCATCCCAAATCCAACTATGCCGTCACCGGCATCTACATGTACGATGCCACAGTGTTCGATAAGGTCCGCACGCTGGTGCCGTCCAAACGCGGCGAACTGGAAATCACGGACGTCAACAATGCCTACATCCAGGAGGGCTCCATGACGTTCGATTTCCTAGATGGCTGGTGGACCGATGCCGGCACGTTCGATTCGCTGCTGCGCGCCGCGAACCTGGTGTCGCAATCGGTGAACGCGCGCCGGCAGGCCGAAGCGGAGAAACTCGCCGCCGAAGGAGTCGTCCGATGACGGGCGCGCTGGCGCACGAGCCGCAGCCCATCGCCTCATCCGGTTCGCTGGAACTGGTCTATCCCGAGTGTCCCAAAGGCATCGGCTCGGTGATTGGTTCACCCACGGCGGCGGATCTGATCGAAGGCGTGCGCATCGATCCGTTGGCGCTGTGGCCGGACGATCGGGGATATTTCCTGGAGGTGCAGCGCATCGGCCGGGGCTTGACGGCACACTTTCCGCCCGAAACCACGCAAACTTCCACCGCTTTCAATTACCCGGGCACGATCAAGGCGTTTCACTATCACCTCCACCAGACCGACTGCTGGACGCCGGCCATGGGTTTGCTGCAGGTGGCGCTGGTGGATCTGCGTGTGGGATCCCTCACTTTCGGGGTGCGGAATACCATTTACGCGGGCGTCTTGCGGCCGTGGCAGATACTGATTCCGCCGGGAGTGGGGCATGGCTACAAAGTGATCGGCAATGCGCCCGCCATGTTGATCTACACCACCGACCGGTTCTACAATCCCAAGGACGAAGGGCGCATTCCCTACAACCATCCAGGCGTGCATTACGATTGGGAATTACAGTATAAGTAGACGGCGCACATGAGCACACTCCTCGTTACCGGAGGCGCTGGTTTCATCGGATCGGCCTTCGTCCGGCTTACTTTGGCTGAAGATCCGTCAGTCCGCGTCGTCAATCTCGATAAGCTGACCTATGCCGGCAACCTGGAGAATCTGGAGGCCGTCGCGAACGATGCGCGTTACCGCTTCGTCCAGGGAGATATCTGCGACGAGTCGCTGGTGGACGCCGTTCTCAAAGATGAGCAGCCGGATGCCATCGTGCATTTCGCCGCCGAATCGCATGTGGACCGCAGTATTTTAGCTCCGAGCCCGGTGTTCGAAACCAACCTGCGCGGCACTTTCATCATGCTGGAGGCGGCCCGGCGCCACCACACCGCACGCTTCTTGCAAGTCTCGACAGACGAGGTTTACGGCAGCCTGGAGCCGCCGCTCGAAGCCAACGAAAGCTTTCCGCTGAATCCCGCCAGCCCGTACTCGGCCTCCAAAGCCGGCGCGGATCTTCTGGCGCGCTCCTATTTCCTCACGTATAAATTGCCGGTTGTGATCACCCGCGCATCGAACAACTACGGGCCGTATCACTTTCCGGAGAAACTCATCCCGCTGATGATCTCGAACGCGCTTGAAGACCGCCCGCTGCCCGTCTATGGCGACGGGATGCAGGTGCGCGACTGGCTCTACGTGGAGGATCACTGCCGCGGCATCCGCGCGGTCTTGGAGCACGGCCGCGACGGGGAGACTTACAACATCGGCGGGAACTGTTCGCTGCCGAACCTTGAAGTAGTCCGGCGCATCCTGCGGGCCACGGGCAAGCCGGAAAGCCTGATCCAATATGTCACGGATCGTCCCGGACACGACCGGCGGTACGCGCTCTCCAGCGAAAAGCTCATGCGCGAAGCCGGCTGGGCGCCGCAAGTGGCTTTTGACGATGGACTGGCGCGCACAGTGGACTGGTACCGCCGGCACACGGATTGGGTGGCGCGCGTGCGCAGCGGCGAGTATCTCAGCTACTATGCGCGCAATTACGGAGAGCGGCGGGCCGATGTGCGCATGGTGATCGATGCGCGTGGCCATTGACGCTACAGCGCTCACACTTTCGAGCGGAGGCCTGCGGCGCTATGCCGAGGAACTCAGCCTGGCGCTGGCGCACGCGTTTCCACAAGACGAGTTCTTTCTGGTTTCCGACCAGCGGTTCGACATGCCTCACACTGCGCCTGTCAACCTGCGGCGTGGCGGCGGGCCGCGCAATCCGGCTGAGCGCCGCTGGTGGCTGTGGGGCTTGGACCGCGAACTGCGCCGCCTGCAAGCCGGATTGTTCCACGGAACGGACTTCGCGGTGCCCTATTTGGCTAGCCGCCCAAGCGTCTTGACGCTGCACGACCTTTCCCCGTGGATGGATGCGGCGTGGCACACTGAGGCGGCCAGGGTCCGCCAACGCACGCCTCTGCTGGTGGGATTGGGACTGACCACCATGATCGTCACTCCCAGCGAGGCGGTGCGGAAGCAGGCCGTCGAGATGTTCAGGATCCATCCGGAGCGCATTCGCGCCGTCCCGCACGCCGCGGCCGGCTGTTTCCGCCCGCTTGTCGCCAGGGACGGAATCGCGGCACCGGCCGTACCGCCTTATTTCCTGTATGCAGGAACTCTGGAACCGCGCAAGAATATTCCTGGCCTGCTGGCGGCCTGGCGGGAGGTGCGCCGCGTGCATTCCGTGGATCTGGTGCTGGCGGGGCGGCGCCGATCCGATTTCGCGCAACTTGCACCAGAGCCCGGGCTGCGGATCGTGGGCGAGGTGTCCGACGAAAAGCTGGCGCAATTGTTGGCTGGAACGCTGGCGTTCGTTTACCCGTCGTTCTACGAGGGTTTCGGGCTGCCGGTACTCGAAGCCATGCAGTGCGGGGCTTGCGTCATCACCTCGCGGGATCCGGCGATTACGGAAGTGGCCGCGGGGGCCGCTCTCGCGACCGGCTCGCACGCCGAGCTGGTGCGGGCGATGTTGGATATGGCGGCGCATCCCGAGTGGGCTGCGCCGTGGCGCGAGCGCGGATTGCGGCGGTCGGCGGAGTTTTCGTGGCGGCGCACTGCGCGACTGACGCATGAGGTCTACGAAGAAGCCGAACGGCGGTTCTGAATAGGGGCTACTGCAGAAACGTGAGCGGGTTGTGCGTGGGGATGGTCTTCACCCACGAATTCATTTCGCCTTCGCTGCGGAGCAGATCTTGCAGCGTGGTTTTGCTCAAAACCTCGTCCACCGCCGATTGCACGGCGTGCCAGAGTGATCGCACGGAGCAGTCCACAGAGCGGGTGCAGACCTGGATCTGGCCGGCGTGCTCGTGGCAGAAGTCTTTGGATTCGAAGAGGCGGCCGCCCAGCACGCCGATGACGTCGGCGATCACGATTTGGCCGGCCGGGCGCGAAAGCGTGTAACCGCCGACTTTGCCGCGCGCGCTGGTGATGAATCCGCCGCGGCGCAGAATACGCAGCAGTTTGGCGGCGTAGGCAGGCGAGAGCGCTTCCGCTCCGCTGATCTCCGGAATGGTCAGGCTCTCGTCCTGGCCCGCCAAGCCGATGCGCAGCAGGCAGCGTAATCCGTACTCTTCGTGCGCGCTGAGTTTCATGGCCGTGTACGCGACAGCTTGTCGAGGGGAATGATATCGTCCAGGCCCAGCAGCATGCGCGCTTCGGGCGACATGCGGCTTTTGTCCCAGGGGGGATCGAATGTCAGTTCGAGCTTTACGTCCTTTACGCCCGGCACCGCGCGCGCCTTACGCTCCACTTCGGCCGGGAGACTTCCGGCCACCGGGCAGTTTGGCGCAGTGAGAGTCATCTTGATGTACGCTTCGCCCGCGGCATTCACCTTTACGTCGTAGATCAGCCCGAGGTTATAGATATCCATGGGGATCTCCGGGTCGAAGACCTTGCTCAGCGCGGCGATGATTTTCTCTCTCATTCGGTGGACACCGTTTCGGCCGCGTCCGTCAGAGCGGATTTCAACGTGTGCCAGGCCAGCGTGGCGCACTTGACACGCGCGGGAAATTCGCGCACGCCCGAGAAGACCGCCAGCTTTCCGAGACCTGCCGAAGCAGGCTTCGCGGTGGTCAGCAGGTCGTGGAAACGCTCCATCATCTGCACCGCCTCCTGGCGCGATTTTCCTTTGACCGTCTCGGTCATCAGCGATGCGGATGCCGTGGAAATGGCACAGCCCGCGCCCACAAAGCTGATGTCCTGCACCGTGTCGCCATCCAGCTTCACGAATAGCTTCAGCTTGTCTCCGCAGAGAGGATTATAGCCTTCCACGTTGCGGGTAGCGTCGGGCATGTGGTGGAAATTGCGCGGGCGCCTGCTGTGGTCGATGATCACTTCCTGGTACAGGTCTTCGAGCATTAGCGAAGCCCCAGGTGTCGAGACGCATCTCGACACGGCACGCAGGAGTGCGTGCGCCACGTCATGCGAAGATCTCCTTCACCTTGTAGATGCCGGCGACCAGCGCGTCGATATCCTGTTTCGTGTTGTAAAAGGCCAGCGAGGCGCGCGTGGTGGCGGGCACGCCGAACCACTCCAGCACCGGCTGCGCGCAATGATGGCCGGTGCGCACGGCTACCCCCTCGCGGTCGAGGATGGTGCCGACATCGTGCGGATGCACGCCTACCAGCACAAATGAAAGCACGCTGGCCTTCTCGCGCGCAGTACCGATGAGACGGAGGCCCGGGATGCGCTCCAACTGCGCAGTCCCATAAGCCAACAGTTCATGTTCGTAAGTCTCGATACGATCCAACCCGATTTCGTTGATGTAATCGACGGCCGCGCCCAGGCCGATGGTGCCGGCGATGTTCGGCGTTCCGGCTTCGAACTTGTAAGGCAGCTCATTGTAAGTGGTCTTGGCGAAGGTCACCGAACTGATCATGTCGCCGCCGCCTTGATAGGGCGGCATCTTATTCAGCAAAGCCGCTTTTCCGTACAGCACGCCGATGCCGGTGGGCCCGAACATCTTGTGGCCGGAGAGCGCGTAGAAGTCGCAGTCGAGTTGCTGCACGTCGACCTTCATATGGGCCACGGCCTGCGCGCCGTCGATGAACACAGGCGCGCCGTGGCGGTGCGCCATACGCGCGATCTCCGCTACCGGGTTGATGGTACCGAGGGCGTTTGAAACGTGTACCACGGAGACCAGCTTGGTGCGCGGGCCCAGCAGCTTTTCGAATTCGTCCAGCAGCAGCTCGCCGCGCTGGTTGATGGGCGCGATGCGCAAAATGGCCTGCTTCTCCTCGCACAGAATCTGCCAGGGCACGATGTTCGAGTGGTGCTCCATGGCGGAGATGACGATCTCATCGCCCGACTGGATGTGCCTGCGCCCGTAGGTATAGGCGACCAGGTTGATACCCTCGGTGGCGCCCCGGACAAAGATAATCTCGCGCCAGTCGGCCGCGTTGAGGAAGTGCTGTATTTTGACGCGGGCCTCTTCGTAGTGGCGCGTGGAACGCTCGCTCAGTTCATGCACGCCGCGATGGATGTTGGAATTATCCACCTGGTAGAACTGGTTCATGGCGTCGAGAACCATCTGCGGCTTCTGCGTGGTGGCGGCGTTATCCAGATACACCAGGGGCTTGCCGTGGACGCGCTGGTCGAGCACCGGGAAGTTTTCGCGTTGACTGCTTGCCGGCGGGCGCGGCGCGGTTATGGCTGGCTCAGTTGCTAGTCCCATGAAGTTTCTCCAGCAAGATCTGCTCCAACTGCTCGCGCAGCGGTGCGACCTTGATGCGGTCCACAATGTCGCGCGCGAAAGCGAGGATGAGCAGATTTCGGGCATCCGCGAGACCTATACCTCGCGACTGCAAGTAAAAGATCGCCTCCGGGTCCAACTGGCCGATGGTCGCGCCGTGTGTGCAGCGCACGTCGTCGGCAAGGATCTGCAACTCGGGCTTGGTATTGATGACAGCGTCTTCCGATAGCACCAGGTTCTTGTTGGTCTGTTTGGCGTCGGTCTTCTGAGCATCCTTGCGGACCAGAATCTTACCGTTGAAAACCGCGGTGGAATGGCCCTGCAGTATGCCTTTGTACAATTCGTGGCTGGCGGCGTGCGGCTTGGCGTGATCGATGGAAGTGTGATTGTCGATGTGCTGCTCGCCCGAGACCAGGTACAAGCCATTGAGGGTGCATTCGCACCCTTGCGATAGTACGGCGTTGATGTCGTTGCGGACCAGCGCTCCGCCAAAGGACAACGAGTGCGAGCGAAAGTTGGTGTCGCGGCCAAGCTGGACTTGGAGTGTGGCCACATGGAAGGCCAGGTCGCTCTCGGTCTGGAGCTTGTAATGGTCGATGACGGCGTGGTCGCCCGCTACGATTTCGGTGACTGCGTTTGTAAAGTAGGCGCCGCCACTGCCGCTGTAGGTTTCGATAATGGTCGCCTGGCTATCGGGTTCGGCGACGACTAGAATGCGCGGGTGGGAGGCGGTAGGGTGGCCGTTCGCGGAGGACTGGATCACTAGTTCGATGGGATGCTCGATCACTGCTCCTCTGGCTATGTGGATGAAGATGCCGTCTTCGAAATTGGCCGTGTTCAGAGCTACGAAGGCGTTGGATTGGTAGCTGGCGTAGCGCGCGAGATAGGGTTCGACGTTTGCTTCGGAGAGGCGCGAGATTTGGACGCCGGAGGCGGCCTTCGAGGCCGCCGCAGGCAACGTGCCTGCCCCACTTGGCTCAAAGTTGGTACGGGAGATGGGGGCTACGCTAGTGAAGCGCCAGTCTTCGTCGTGAGTAGTCGGGTAACCTAACTCCGAGAAGCGCTGTCTGGCTTCCTCGCGGATCTGTTCCAGAAAACTGGTAGGCGCGGCAGTCATGCGTTTTCGACTACCTCCTCAATGCCGACATAGCCGCTCTCTTCCAGTTCCAGCGCCAGTTCCTTGCCGCCGGATTTCACGATGCGCCCCTCTGCCAGCACGTGCACGAAATCGGGCACAATGTAGTTGAGCAGACGCTGATAATGCGTCACGACGATCATGGCCCGCTGCGGGTCGCGGAGCGCATTGACGCCGCTCGCGACGATCTTCAGCGCGTCGATGTCCAGGCCGGAATCGGTTTCGTCAAGGATCGCGAGCTTAGGCTCCAGCACGGCCATCTGGAAAATCTCGTTGCGCTTCTTTTCGCCGCCTGAGAAGCCGGTGTTGACGGCGCGGTTCAACAGGCTCTGATCCATCTCCATCAGCGCCATCCGCTCCTTGACCAGCGCCAGGAAATCCATGGCATCCAGGTCCGACAGTCCCTGGTGCTTGCGGACGGCGTTGAGCGCCGCTTTCAGGAAATACAGATTGCTGACCCCAGGAATTTCCACAGGGTATTGAAACGCCATGAAGATGCCTTCGCGGGCGCGATCTTCGGGCGACATCGCCAGCAGGTCTTTTCCGTCGTAAACGACCTCGCCGGCGGTCACCTGGTACAGATCGCGGCCGGACAGAACTTGCGCGAGCGTGCTTTTGCCCGACCCGTTCGGTCCCATGATGGCGTGCACCTCGCCGGCATTGATGGAGAGGTCGATGCCTTTAAGGATTTCTCTTCCGGCGACGTTGGCATGCAAATTCTTGATTTCGAGTAATGACATGGCTAGTGACTTTGTCGACTTATCCGACACTTCCTTCCAGGCTGACTCCCAGCAGCTTCTGGGCTTCCACAGCGAACTCCATGGGCAACTCGCGAAAGACCTCTTTGCAGAAACCGTGCACGATCATGGAGACGGCGTCTTCGGTGGAGATGCCGCGCTGCCGGCAATAGAAAATCTGGTCTTCGCCGATCTTGGAAGTGGATGCCTCGTGTTCCACCTGCGACGACGTGTTCTTCACTTCGAGATAGGGGAACGTGTGCGCGCCGCACTTGTCGCCCAGCAGCATGGAATCGCACTGCGAATAATTTCGCGCGTGCGATGCGCTCTTCAGAATCTTGACCGCGCCGCGATAAGTGTTCTGGCCGTGGCCCGCAGAGATACCCTTCGATACGATGGTGCTGGTGGTGTTCTTGCCGATGTGGACCATCTTGGTGCCCGTGTCGGCTTGCTGGTAATGATTCGTCAGCGCCACGGAGTAGAATTCGCCGACCGAATTGTCGCCGATCAGGAGGCAGCTCGGATATTTCCAGGTGATGGCGGAGCCGGTTTCAACCTGCGTCCAGGAGATTTTGGAGCTGACGCCGCGGCACGCGCCGCGCTTGGTGACGAAATTGTAGATGCCGCCGCGGCCTTGCTTATCGCCCGGATACCAATTCTGTACGGTCGAATACTTAATCTGGGCATTATCGAGCGCCACGAGTTCGACCACCGCGGCATGCAACTGGTTGGTATCGCGCATGGGCGCTGTGCAGCCTTCGAGGTAGCTGACGTATGCGCCTTCGTCGGCGACGATCAGGGTGCGCTCGAACTGCCCGGTGTTCTTGGCGTTGATGCGGAAGTAGGTGGACAGCTCCATGGGGCAGCGCACGCCCTTGGGGACGTAGCAGAAAGAGCCGTCGCTGAAGACCGCTGAATTCAGGGCGGCGAAAAAATTGTCGGACGAGGGGACCACCGAGCCGAGGTATTTCCTGATCAAATCGGGGTGCTCCTGCACGGCTTCGGAGAATGAACCGAAAATGATGCCCATCTCGCCCAGCTTTTCCTTGAAAGTGGTGGCTACCGAGACGCTGTCGAACACCGCATCCACCGCCACGCCAGCGAGCAACTCACGCTCTTCGAGCGGTATGCCGAGCTTTTCATAGGTGCGGAGCAGTTCCGGATCGACATCGTCGAGACTCTTGGGCCGGTCGACGTTGCTTTTTGGGGCGGCATAATAGGAGATTGCCTGGTAGTCGATGGGCGGATAGTGGATGTTGGCCCAAGTGGGTTCCCGCATGGTGAGCCAGTGCCGATAGGCCTTCAGGCGCCATTCCAACATGAACTCCGGTTCGTTTTTCCTCCCCCCC
>DATKFU010000156.1:0-13464 GCA_035511215.1 Bryobacteraceae bacterium
CAGCACGCACGTCGCCCTGCTGCGGATTCAGCGAGAACTCGCGCGGCGCGGCTGCCCCGAGTGTAAGCCGGATCGTCTTGCCGGCATCTTCCTTCCGGCCATGCAGCGATTCGAGCGGGATCGCGGAAGGCTTTTCCACGCGCACCAGCATGGTGTCGCCCGCTTTCGCGCCCAGTTCACTCTCTAGCGCCGCGGTGAGTAGGATCTGCTGTCCTTCGGGCGCCGCGCCGAAGCGCCGGTCGACTCCGTAGATCTGTACGGCCAATGCGCGGAGGCCGCTCGATTGATGGGCGACCATGCCGTTGATCGCAATAATAGGACAGGCCTGCTGGCCTTTCCCCCCGATTGCCGCGGCCAGATCCTCGCGGAAGAAGCCATTCCGCGCGACTACGTAGTCGGTGCTGCCCAGCCGTGCCAGCACCAGGTCGCGCAAGCTGGCGCGCACCGAATCGCCCACCAGCAGCGCGCCGCCCAATACGCCCGCCGCGGCGGCGACGCCCAGCAGCACCGCCAGGTTCGTGCGCCAATACCACTTGAGGTTACGCGCCAAGAGGGTGGAGATTCGCATTTCGTAATTCGTACCGCAAGGGGAACCGGGCGGCCAGTTCCGCGCTGTGAGTCACAACGATCAGGATGGTCTCCTGCCGCCGGTGGAGTTCGAGCAGCAGGGCAGCCACCACGTCCGCCGACGCCTGATCCAGGTTGCCGGTAGGCTCATCGCAGAGCAGCAGCAGGGGCTTGTTGATCAAGGCGCGCGCCAGCGCCACGCGCTGCTTCTCGCCGCCGGAAAGCTCGGCGGGGCGATGATCGAGCCGGCCGCTCAGGCCGACTTGTGCCAGCAGATCGCGCGCGCGTTCAACAGGCGCCGCGCCGTCGTGCGACACCAGCGTGGGCACCAGCACATTCTCGAGCACCGAACACTGCGGCAGCAGACAATGATCCTGAAAGATGAAGCCGATCGCCTGGTTGCGGAAGGCGGCCAGGTCCTTCTCGGATAGCGCAAAAGGATTGCGCCCGTCCAGCGTCACCGTGCCCGAGGTGGGCTGCTCCAACCCGCCGAGGATATAAAGCAGAGTGCTCTTGCCCGCGCCCGAAGGGCCCATAATCGCCGCCGCATCGCCGCGTTTCAGGCTAAACGAAACGCCCGACAGAATGGAGAGCGGCCCGCGCGGGGTCGGGTATGTTTTGGCGATCTGGGAGACATCCAACATGGCGGGGCGCGCAGTGCTCTGGAACGAGTCTATCGAACATTGTCGCACGCGATTGCGGCCCTGCCTGGGCATGCCTGGGCGTGCGCGCGTGGCCATTCGGCTTCGGAGTGGGCTACCATAAAAATCGAGGCCCTGTATGGCTGTCGGGACGGCACTGGTTACTGTCGAGGAATACTTGCGGCTCCAGCCGCCAAAGGCGGGGCATTATGAGTTACATCACGGCGAGATCGTACTTATGACCGCGCCGAAATGGGGTCATCAACGCATCCAGGACCGCCTGACGGCCCTGCTTCGGTCAATGGCCGGCGATCGGGCGTACGTCACGAAAGAGATGTCGTTCCGTCCGGCGCCGGAGTACGAGGTGTGGGAAGCCGATGTGGGTCTTGCGCTCACCGAACGCGCCAATAGCGTCGCGGATGACGAATACTTGACGGGTGCTCCCGATCTGGCCGTCGAAGTTCTGTCACCAAGCAACACGGTCGATGAGATCGCTGAGAAAATGTCTGTCTGCATGGCAAATGGATGTATTAGTTTCTGGGTCGTCGATCCAAAACGTAAACGAGTGTCTGTGACCGAAGGCGACGTGACGAAACACTACGGGCTGTCGGCGTCAATTTCGTGCTCATTACTGGGCGCGGACGTTCCAGTGGAAGAGATTTTCAAGAACTGAATCCACCTTGCATGCCAGCCGGTCCGCGCCAGGACTACGCGCGAGCCGCCTGCGCCGCAGCTTTGCCCGTCGGTAGCTTCTTGCGGGACGCTGTCGCTAGCTATAAAGAGCAGTTAGCGTCGGTCCTATGCGCCATGCCAGACATCCAGGATTTCGACTATGCCTTCCGTCACGCGATAGACCGCTATGTACGGCAGGGGAGAAAAGACCAACTCGCACGTGCCGGTCTGTTTCCCTTTGCGTCCGCGATGCGGGGAGTCGATGCGGCTCTCTCAGCCGTCATAAATGGTCTCGGCCACGTCGCGGGCCGCGGTGGGATTATCGCGCCGGATGTACCGCGTGATGCTGTACAGGTCTTGGGCTGCGGGCGCCGTCCATCGCAAACGCATTAGTATTGCAATATCTTCTCAACGTTGGCCCAGACTTCCGCATGCTCCACGAACTCGCTGCGCTCGGCGGCGGCGATACCCGGCTTCACGCCTCCACGAAAACGGGCGTCGTCCTGCAACAGCCGCAAGGCGGCATCCTTCACCAATTGTTCCGTGTCGGTGCCATTGTGATCGGCAATTTGGGAAAGCTGCGCTTCCTGCTCGGGGGTGAAATGGACTTCCATACGCCTTCAGGATAGGTGCCGTGGCGGCCTCAGTCAACGGGCTGGGGCGGCCTGCGAGCCTGCCCCACTAGGACGCAATCGCCCGTACACCTCCAGCGCCCGCGCGGCCATGCGCGCAGCGCTGTAATGCTCGCGCACACCCTCCACGCCGCGCTTCCCCAGCCGCTCCAGCAGGACCGGATCCTTCCACAGCGAGAAGATACCCTGCGCCACACCCGCCGTGTCGTCGGGCTCCACCAGAATGCCGCCGCCGGTCTTCTCCACGATCTCCGTCAGGCCGCCCCGCCGCGGTTCCACCACTGGCACGCCGTTGGCCATGGCCTCCAACAGGAACAAGCCCTTCGGCTCGTCGTAGGTGGCGGGGACCGACAGCACGTCGAGGTTGCGCAGGAAGTCGATTTTGTGCGGCCGGTCCAGCACCCCGCGATAGCGGAACTCGTGGTCCAGGCCCGCCGCCTTCATGCGCCGCTCGATGCCGCGCAGGTACAGCCGGTGCTCCGGCGCCAGATAGCCGGCGACTTCCAGCGTGCTGCCGCCGAATTCAGTCTCGCGCCGCAGCTTCACGTACGCGTCGGCCAGCACGTGCAGGCCCTTCTCCGGCGCCACCCGCGCGAAGTATCCCACTGTGAAGCAATTGCTGTGCAGCCGCAGCGATGCGTCGTAGCCCTTCAGATTCACGCCCAGCGGCACCACGTGCATCTTACGTTCGGGAATTCCCAGGTATCGGCACATGTAGCCCGCATAGTATTCGCTGACCGCGGCGAAACCGTCCACGTGTTCGACGTTGGCCCGGATCAGATCCAGCGCCTGCGTGCGGTAAGGTTCCGGAAGCTGGCTGAGGAACAGATCCTCGCCCTGCAGCGTGCAGCAGATCGGGCGGCCTACGGCTTCGCGGATGGATTGCGCCAGGCCGATCAACAGCGAATTCGGCAGCGTCACGATGTCGGGCGGCGCCTCGGTGCGCAGCCAGGCCGCCAGCTTGTGGATCTCTTTGCCCTGCCGCCCGTCTTCGCCGCGCAGCATGGAAACCGTCAGTTCTCCCAGCAAGCGCGGGTTCACGGGTATCGAGCGGCGCGCCGCCAGCTTCAGCGCCCACTCCGAATCCCACAGCTTGTCCAGCAGCCAGGGCGTCTTGCGGAACAGCCCCGAGTGCTGCTCCAGATACACGCTGATGCCGCCGAAGAAGACCTTGTGCGCCGCCACATTGGTCTCGTCCGTCAGCGTCGGTGTATAAATAGGAAGCAGGATGACGTCGTGCCCCTGGCTCTTCAGCTCCGCGGCCAGCGCGTTGTCGCGGATGCAGCTCCCGCAGTACATCTGCGCGGCGCCCGCGGTGAAAGCCAGTATCTTCATGCGGCCTTCATACCGCGCACTGAAACGCCCGCCGGGCGTAGAGATGGTCGAACAAGTTGCCTTCGTGCGGCTGGTCCCAACTGATACGCTGCGTGGGAATCGCGCCCAGGTTCAAGCGGCCCACATCGGGGGAGGCCAGCAGCCGCGCGATCAGCTTGCGGTCGTGCGTGATCGCGGTCACTACCAGGCTCGGCCCCAGCGCGCGCGGGATGTCGTCCTGGCTTACCGGCACTACGCTAGCGAATGGGAACAGGAATTCACGGTTGGCCAGCGCACTCGCGGGCGATTCGCACAACACGATGGTTGGCAGCAGGTACGCGCAGCCTTGAAAGGTCGCCAGGCGCGACGGGCTTCCGGGTCCCCGATGCGCCGCGGTTACGTCGCGCGCGCTCTCCCCATCCAGTTCGCCGTCTATGGTTTGCGAGATGCGCTCAGCCAGCGCGGCATTGGCGAAGGGCGCGATCTGGGCTTGCTCGTCGGCTTCGTCGCGCGGCGCCACCGTGGCCAGCCGTGCGGCCAGCGCCTCGGCAACCTCAGGGGCGTGCGCAGGCGTCCACACGCCCGAAGCATTGATGCACGACCGGCCGGAGTTCTCCAGGATCGAGGAGACCATCACGTCCAGGTATTGCTCCCAATCGTCCGCGCAATCTGCCCCGATCACGATCTTGCTGTAGCCCGGGCCATGCACCTCGATGCGCGCATCGCCCTGCCACTGCCGCGTGGACGACACATCGCCGAACACCATGCCTCGCCCGCAGCGGCGCAGGATCTCGGCCGCGCCCGCGTGATCGGCCGGATAGTATCCGAACACCTCCGGCGGCGCTCCCGCATGGATCAGCGCCTGGATGATGCGGTAAGGCGTCCAAGGCTCGGCCGCACCGGGCTTCAGCACCAGCGGCGTCTTCAACGCGAACGCCGGCGCCCAGAGCGAATGCACGCCGGGCGAATTGCTGGGCAGCACCACCCCCAGCGACTCGCCCCGCGGAAAATAGCTCAAGCCTTCGGCGTGCCCCGCGTCGAGCACACGCAAGTCCAGGTTGCGCGTCAGGCCGTTAACCACCGCTTCCATCTCGGCCAGCACCGTGCGGATCTTGTGCATGTTCCGCCGCACCATCACGTGCGGCAATCCCGTGGTGGCGGAAACCTGGCGCACGTAATCCTCGGGCGCCTGGGTGGTGTCGCCCAAAGGCAGCGGGGCCGCGGCGAACAGATCGGCGGCGAGGGCGCACATGCGGAAGAGTTCCTGCGTCGTGAAGCCCGCCATGATCGCGCGCGCCATCTCCTGGTCCAGCAGATCGCGCCGGATCAGCCCCACGTTCGCCTGGCTCGTTTCGACGAACGCCTCGCCGGTGCGGTAGTGCGGCGTGCGCACCGTATCGAGGCTGCGGTACGGCCGGCCGCGCCGCAATAGCGGGATGTGCACCACTTGCTGCATCAGTAAACGCCCTCCACCACCGCCTTCTGGAATCTGGAGAACGGCCGCACGTTGCGCACGCCGTCCCATGGGTACTCTGTATATGACGGCTCCCGCTCCGCCTCGTCCCGTTCTAAAAAGCGCGGCATGAAGAATTCGCGCGTCAAGGTGGTCAGGCGCACGCGGCCCGTCTCCCCGTAGCCCACCACGCGCGCCGGATTGTCCGGATCGACCACTTCGATCATGGCGCGCGGCGCGGGCGGGTAATAGATGATGTCGTAGCTGTCTCCGGCCACGCGCGGTTTGTGGACCGCCAGCCCCATCAGGGTGTTGCCGTAGGTGGGCGCGAAGTAGACCCCGTCCAGCAATTCCTCGACGGCGAACCGGTGGAACTGCGGCGTCATTTCCGTGCCCCCGCAAAATACCCCGCGGATGCCCATCTTCTTCAGCGACACCTTCTCGCACAGCGCTTCCAGCAGCTTCGGTGTGGTGAACATGCAGCGGATATTGTCGTGCGCGCGCAGCAGCGTCAGGCCCTGCTCCACCACGTGTTGCTTGTAAGCCTCCGCCTCCTCGATTTTCCCGCGCTTGATCAGCTTCACCACCCAGCGCGGATCCAGGTCCGTCATGAAGCAGATGCCGCCGCGGAATTGCGCCAGATGCTCCACCGCCAGACGCAGGCGCCGCGGCCCGCTGGGTCCCAGCATCAGCCAGTCGGAGCCGCGCGGAAATGCGTCGTCCGGCAGCGTGGCGCTGAAGGCCTCGTAGTCGATGCGGAAATCGTCGATGCTGATGCGCGACTTCGGTACGCCGGTACTGCCGCCAGTCTCGAAAACATAGATGGGCCGCGTGGCATAAGCTTTGGGCACCCAGCGCCGGACAGGACCGCCGCGCAGCCACTCGTCCTGGAAGAAGCCCAGGCGGTCCAGATCGTCGTAGCCGCGGATTTCGGTGCGCGGATCCCAGTCGAGCTTCCGGGCGTAATCCAGCCAGAACGGACAGCCGGTTTCCGGGCTGAAGTGCCACGCGACGATCTCGCGCGTCCAGGCGTCCAGCGCGGTGCGCGCGGCTTTGGTTTTGGCCGGGAGGCCGGTTTCGATAAGAGTGTCCACGGTTTCTTTAGTTTAGTATGACGGGTGTGGCGGGGGGAGGTGAGGGGAGTGCTGGGTGCTGGCAAACCCCTTGCACCGTTTGCGAGGAGTCGGCCAGAATCCAGGCAGCGGCTTGCCAGGCGAATCGCGTTCATCCCAAATTGAGCGGAGCGTACCGGGTGGTAATCGGGGCGCCAACAAATCCTCATCGCCGGAATCCAGTCTGGGGCTGGCTATTAATCGTAATCGCCGCTCTTTCCATGGTTGCACGCATAGCATAGAGTCCTCAAATTTGACAAGTCGTTTGTGCCACCTTCTGCGGCCGGAACCTTATGATCAACTTCCAATGTGACTGAGTGATCTGCCGCCGGATTCTTACCACACCTCACGCAGCGGTAGTTGTCACGCTTCAGGAGCTTCCACCGCACATCCAATGGCATAGCGTGCCTTCGCGGGGTGTCTGGGTCGCCTTTGAGCAGTTGCTCGCGCGTGATTTTCCCCTGATGAAACCTTGAAACAGCCTCACAGGCCTTGCGGAGCATCCCTCAGATTCGCTTGTAGGGCTTCCCTGATATTTTTTCCGTCCAATCTTGCCCATTTTCGGGTTCTGATCGAAAGTGCTTTCTTCCACGAGCCGAACCTCTCGCTAATCGTGCGCGACTGGCAACGCCGACTAGCCCACTTGTCGAACCCTGTCGCGGGGAAACAGCGGAAGTCTACGACCTTAGCATAGCCGTCCAGCGCTGAGGGCAGATCGTGATCGGACAACCGAGTGTTCCTCGCATTCATGTCGAATGAGAACGTCTCTTCGTTGTTATTAGCGGACTTGAACGTGCTACAAGCATTGATCCTGGCCGCCCTCATCGGGTAGCAGATCCATCGATCGGTTTCTCTTGCACTGAGTCCTCTTCGGAATATGCCACAGCGACCGCCCCAAACCGGGCTGCCGCCAGCTCTCATCCTACTCCGCGTGATCGCGTTCAGGCGGCATTCGTCTTTGGCTGAACCTCGCGCTCGATCTGCTTTAGCTTGGCTTGCCGGGCCAGCCGAAGCTCGTAATCGAGTTGCAGGCCCAGCCAAAACTCCGCGCTGGTTCCCAGATATCGGGCCAGGCGCAACGCGGTGTCGGCGGTGATTCCCCGCCGGCCCCGCACGATCTCATTCAAGCGCGCGCTATCGACACCGAGCGCTTTGGCAAGCTGGTTGACGCTCATGTTCAATGGGTCAAGCACATCCTCTCGAAGCGTTTCGCCGGGATGAATGGGTGTTAGTGAAGTTGGCATAGGTTCTTACGTCCTTAATGGTAGTCCACGATCTCTACTCTATGTGCATCGCCGTCCGCCCAGACGAAGCAGATGCGGAACTGGTCGTTGATCCGGATACTGTATTGCCCGGCCGGATCGCGTTTGAGCACTTCCAGCCGGTTCCCAGGGAGCGCCGAAAGATCGCCTAAGCTGCGCGCCTGATGAAGCTGATACAACTTGCGGCGGGCCGTTCTTTCGACGGCCTGAAACCGTTTGGAAGGCTCGTCGTTGAAGACCTCCTCGGTTTCCGCATCCCGGAAGGAACGAATCACGTCCTTAGTGTATAGCGTTCAGCGATAAGCGTCAAGCCCGGTAAGCAACGGTCCCACGGTTTCTTTAGTTTAGTATGACGAGAGGGAAGTGGGGCGGGCCTCCACGCCTGTCGGGATGGGGCCTGCGGCCCACCGATAGTGATGAAAGCCTTGTGGGGCAGGCTCCCAGCCCGCCCGGCCTGTTTTTCAATAACTTACGGCGGGGCTTTCGACCGTGCGCGGGTCCTCCATCACCCGACGTGACCCGCGCTTCGGCCGCCAGCAATGCCCGACCGCTGCCTCCAGTCTGCTAAACCGCGACCGGTGTAGCGTTGTGTGTAAGATGAGCAAATGCCATCCGTCGAGATCGGCCGCCGCGATTCCATCCTGCTCGTCACCATCAACCGGCCGGAGGCGCGCAACGCCGTGGATGCCGCCACCGCCGCCGCGCTGGTGGACGCCTTCCGATCCTTCGATGCCGACGAAACACTCCACGTGGCCGTGCTGACCGGCGCGGGAGGAACCTTCTGCGCGGGCGCGGATCTGAAAGCCATCGCGGCGGGGCGGCCCAACGCGGTGAGCGAAGCGGGCGACGCTCCCATGGGTCCCACGCGCATGCTGCTTTCGAAGCCGGTGATCGCCGCCATCGAAGGCCACGCCGTGGCAGGTGGATTGGAGTTGGCGCTCTGGTGCGACCTGCGCGTGATGGCGCGCGGCGCCACGCTGGGCGTCTACTGCCGGCGGTTTGGCGTGCCGTTGATCGATCTGGGGACCATCCGGCTGCCGCGTCTGATCGGGCAAAGCCAGGCGCTGGACCTGATCCTGACCGGGCGCGGCGTCTCAGGGGAAGAAGCCTTGCGCATGGGACTGGCCAACCGCCTGGTGGAATCCGGTCACGCCTTGGAAGGCGCCCTGGAACTGGCGCGGACGCTCGCCGGCTTCCCGCAAGCGTGCCTGCGGTCGGACCGGCTCTCGTGTTATGAGCAGGCGGGGCTCTCTACCGAAGAGGCCATGCGCAACGAGTTCCGGCGCGGTCTGGACGTGCTAGGCAGTGGCGAAGCTACCGCCGGCGCGCGGAAATTCGCGGCTGGCGCGGGGCGGCACGGATCGGGCGCGTGAGGCCGGCCCGGGCTCCAGCCACAAGGCGCTATTTCGTCAGCGGCCTGACGGCTACTTCCTTAAAGAAGACGATGTCGTTGTCGCTGTGATTCTGCAGGCCGATGTAGCCTTCAAGCGGGCGCGGCCCTCTTTGCGGCTCGAAGCTGAACGTCTTGGGACCCACGGGTTGACCTTCCGTGTAATCGGTTACCTTGATGCCGTTCAGGTAGACGATGGTGTGGGGCCCGTCCAGCGTGATTTCCATGGTGTTCCACTCGGGGCCGGGTTTACCCGGGCGCGCCAGCGCTTTGGTCTGGGAATACAGCGTGCCGGTTGCGTGATAGGCGGTTTCGTGGGATTTCTCGGGCTCGTTATCGATCTGAACTTCGTAGCCATAGTGTACCGGCATCCACTCTTCGCGCGGCTGGATGGGAATGCGGATGAAGACTCCGGAGTTGTCGTTGTGGTCGCGCATTTTGTAAACCACCCGGATGACGGAGTCGGAGATCTTGCCGCCGGTCCACCACAGCAGGCCCATGCCGCCGTGCGTCCGGATGAGTCCATCTTCGACGGTCATGGAGCCGGGCCCGACGTGCTGCCAGCCGGTGAGATCGTGGCCGTTGAACAGTTGCCGCCACTCCGGCGCGGCTTGCGATGCGGCGCCTGACGGGAGACAGCCGGCGGCTAGGAGGATCAGTGGGAGGATGGGTTTGGTCACAAGCACATTCTATCGCGCGGGAGCGCCGGTTATGATGGAATCGTGTGGCGGCCATCCAGGTTACTCATTGTGGCGGCGGCCTTTTGCGTAGCCATCGCAGTGACATTCATTTTCGCGTTCAGGGGCGGCCGGCACGCCCGCCATCTGCACTCGGAGAATGAGCCGATCCGCCCCTGGATGAGCGTGCCGTTCATTGCGCACACGCACCACGTGCCTGCCGCCATACTGTTCCATGCTATCGGCCTCGAGCCGGGGCAGCGCGACCGGCGGCCCTTGCGGACCATCGCGCGCGACCAGCATCGGCCGGTGGAGGATGTGGTTCGCGATCTGGAGCGCGCCCTGGCCGGCGCGGGTCACACGCATCCCTCGCTGGAACCTCCCGGGGGCAAGGCTCCCTGATGAGCGAGCGGATCCTGGCGGCGCTGGCGCAATACGGCTCGCCCGCGCTGTTTGTCGTAGTGACGATTGCGTCCATAGGGGTGCCGTTGCCGGTCAGTTTGCTGCTGGTCGTTACGGGCTCGCTGGTGGCGCAGGGAGTCATGCCCATGTGGTTGGCCATCGCGCTGGCCACCACGGGATCGGTGATTGGCGATCAAATCGGCTACGCCATCGGCCGGTGGGGCTGTACCGCGCTGGTCTCCCGATTTGGAGGCATGCTGGGCGGCGCCGAGCGGATGGACAAGGCGGAAGCCCACGTGCGGCGTTGGGGAGGACCGGGCGTTTTCCTCACCCGCTGGCTGCTGTCACCGCTCGGTTCGCTGGTCAACTTCACTAGCGGCATCGCGGCATATCCGTGGATGAGGTTCTTGTTGTGGGATGTGCTCGGCGAGGCGCTCGGCGCGGCCTTGTATATCGTTCTGGGCTGGATCTTCAGCGACCGGGTTATGGAGCTGGACGCGGCTTTGGGCGATTTCACCTGGATGATTCTGGCGCTGGTGGCCGCGCTGGCGCTGGGCTGGATGTTGTGGGGGTATTTGCGGAGGAAGGCCACCACGGAATCCTCAGAACAGCACGCTCTCGATTGAATTACTCACTTCCGACTCGAGCGCCGTCCGCTTCTTGTCCAACTCCGCCCGGCGGTCGCGCAGCGAAGCGAGCTGCGATTCCTGGCTGGCCAGCCGCTGTGCATAGGCCTGCACCTGCTGCTGCTGGCCGCTGACCTGGTTGAGGCTGCCGATATTCTGCCGCAGGCGGTCCTGGTCGCGGATCACGTCGTTGATCTGGCTTTCGAGACTCTGTATCTCGTGCCCGGCGGCTGCAATCTGTTGCTTCAGGCCGGCGATCTGTTCAAGCTGCTTGCGCGCGGCGTCGCTGAAGTCTTTGTTGCGCACATAGGTGAATAACTCGCTGGGCGTGAGACTTGTAATTGCAAGAGATCTCTCATACACATGCTCTTCAACCACCGGGAACTTCTCCGTCGCGCCCGGCGCCAGCTTCACTTCGAAACGGTAGGCATCGCTGGTCTTCTCGGACGGTTTACGGTCCAGCAGGTTATAATCCTGGCGCGCCGGGCGCTCGATTACCAGGGTTTTGGCTTTCTGGTCGACATTGTGAATCGTGTAGGTGCTGGTTTCCACGACGGCGTTGCGGGTGGTCAGGATGCCGCGGCGCGCGTGGATCTCGCGAATCTGTTCGGCCTTGCTGTCCCACTGAGTGGTGATGCGGGTCCCTAGGTCCACGCCGTAACTAATCAGCCGCTTGTCGCCGGTCTTCACTGTCTCTACCAGCGCTTCGCCCGCATAGGCGCCCGCGTCGTAGACGGTGATGGGACCGCCGTCCAGCGTCTTGCCAGTGGAGTTGGTAATCTCGGCGGCATCCATGGGATGCGTGGAAGACTGATCGGAGTAGATGAGCAGCTTACGCGTATCCACCTTCTGTTGCAGGAAGGGCAGCATGGCGGATTCGTTGCGGCGCACCGTAACGGGCGTGGGGATGTGGTACTCGAACAACTCGCCCAGTTCACGGCCGCCCGCGGATGCCGTGATCGTGGACTGGGCCGAAGCTTTCTCCAGGCGGACGAAACTCTGGAGGTTACGCCCATTGGCTGGCGCAGAGGAGAACGCTCCCGTCGCCTTAGCCTTCCCGGCTGCTGCGGCCTGAGGCAGCGGGGCCGGGGCTGCCGGCGCGGGCGGCGGCTGACCGTCAATCGTTAGCGTATCGGCCTCCGTTTCTACGGCGCCTTCATACACCACCGGCGCCGACGCGGCATCTTCGGGCAACTCCGCCGTCTGCCGCGCCACATAACGCGGTTCATATAGCCGGCTGATGAACGAAATTGGCCGGCCGGAAACCAGCGACAGATCCACCTTGTTCCAGTCTTCGCCGGTGGTGTTGTCCACGATGGCCCATCCTTCCAGCGTGGGTTGCGCGCCTTCACCGAAGATCAGCCGGTAGCTGGATTTCCAGACCGGCGTGGGCACCATGTAGCTGGCCACTACTTCCCGCCGTTTGGAATCGGTCGAGTCGATATACACGCTGCGCTTTTCCCTGGAGCGCGCCTCGGTCAATACCGCCAGGTAATCCTTGAACTGCGTCTGCAGCCGGGCGTCGGTGAAGCGAATGCCCGCGGCGGCGCCCAGGTCGAAGTTGTGCAAATCGCCCGCATCCATCAACAGGGTGATCTGCTCGCGCTCCGCGCGCTTGTCGTCTCCGGGCGTCAGGCGGGCGGCCACGATCGCGCCGGTCACGGTTTCATTGGCGAACTTCAGCTCGATTTGCGCGCCCTTAAGCTGGTCGAGCACCGCGCTCAACGGCTGCGCCGCACCCAGCTGAAAGGGGAAGTCCGCCAGCTTGTGGGCCAGCGGCTCGCTCGAATCGTAGCGCAGCCCCGAGATTTTGCCGCCGCCTTTTTCTTCGATGGTCAGCGATTTCAGCACATCGTCCATCTCGGCGGCTTTGAAATCCAGCCGCGCCGATTCGCCGGGCGCCAGTTCCCCCGCGCGCTCGAAGTAACCCACGCCATGCTTGTAAAGGACCACTTGCCGTACAGTCAACTCCGCGGCGTTCGTGCCCATCGCGCCCAGCGCCAGGGCGCCCATCAACCAGAATGTTTGTTTCATGATCGGTAAATGCCGCCTGCGCGGCGCTCCTTTCATTCACCCATTACTTTGATGATGACGCGCTTGGACCGCTGGCCGTCGAATTCGGCATAATAAATCTGCTGCCAGGGGCCGAAATCCAGCTTGCCCTTGGTCACCGGAACGATCGCCTGGTGGTGTACCAGCAAGCTCTTCAAGTGCGAGTCGCCGTTGGTTTCGCCGGTCGCATGATGCCGGTAGTTCTGGCGGAAGGGCGCCAGCTTCTCCAGCCACTCATCGATATCGGCAAGCAGGCCATCTTCCGCATCGTTCACCCACACCCCGGCGGTGATATGCATGGCCGAGACCAGGATCATGCCCTCCTGAATGCCGCTTTTGCCCAGCGCGCTCTCCACCTGCGGAGTGATGTTGACGTATTCACGATGTTTGGTGGTACGAAAAGTCAGATATTCGGTGTGAAATTGCATATGCGGATGATAACTCTGATAGCATTCTCTTGATGGATTCCGCGGCCGGGCGCATCCTTATCGTGGACGACGACGCTGCCCTACTGAAGCTGATGGACAGCTACCTTTCGCGGCTGGGCTATCGGGTGGATGCTTGCAGCAGCGCGGCGGAAGCGTGGGCCTTGGTGGAGACCGACCCGTCCCTGTATGCCGGAGCGCTGGTGGATCTGGATATGCCCGGCATGCGCGGGGAAGAA
>DATKFU010000157.1:0-3764 GCA_035511215.1 Bryobacteraceae bacterium
GCGCGTGCTCATCGAATGGTCGGATCACCGCAAGAGCTGGTCCACGGTCGGCGTTTCCGACAACGTCATCGTCGCCAGCTGGAACGCCCTGGTGGACGCCATCCGCCTCGAGCTGATGCGCCTCACCGAGCAGGACGATTCGATCGAGAAAGCCGTCGAAGACTACTGCTGGGGCGCGTGGTTTTGTGGGGCGGGCCTCCAGGCCTGCGCGGGTCCTCCAGGACCCGCTCTCCGTGTCAGGCGTTAATTGTTAAAAAACATGAGATTTTCCACGCTGGAAACAACTACAATCACGTGGAATATCGCCGCCGCCTTCCGCACTCTCAACCCGTCGGCACGGCGCTTTTCATTACCTTGCGACTCCACGGAACCCTGCCGCCGCATTCCGGCCGCGAATCGGACACCACGCTCGGCCAGATATGGCTCAAACAACCGCAAATCGCGGAATGCGTAACCACGATCATCCTGGATGGCGAGCGTATCCGCAAGCTCTATCATCTCCTCGCCTTCGTGGTAATGCCGAACCACGTTCATCTCCTCATCGAGCCTCAGGCGCAGGCGCCGAAGATCGCTCAATACTTGAAGGGAGTCTCCGCCAGGCGATCCAATCGGCTGCTGCAAAGAACGGGCCAGCCCTTCTGGCAAAGGGGTTCCTACGATTATTGGGTTCGGAATTCCGAGGAGCGCGACAGCCTCATCCGTTATATCGAAGAAAACCCGCTCTTGGCCGGGCTGGTCGATTCGATAGAACAGTGGCGATTTTCGAGCGCGTTCACGTCGAGCTACCTTGTCACACTTGCAAACTGAACGACTCGCCCAGATACACCCGCTTCACCTCCGGATCGCGCGCCAGCGCCTCCGGACTACCCGCGCGGAAAATCCGCCCGTTGTCGATGATGTACGCGCGGTCCGTCACCGCCAGCGTCTCGCGCACGTTGTGGTCGGTTACCAGAATGCCGATCCCCGTCCGCTTCAAATCGAAGATGATACGCTGCAGCTCCAGCACCTGAATCGGATCGATTCCGGAGAACGGCTCGTCCAGCAGCAAAAACTTGGGCTCGATCACCAGCGAGCGCGCGATCTCCACGCGCCGCCGCTCGCCGCCCGAGAGCATGTAGCCCTGGCTGCGCCGCACCTTCTCCAAGCCCAGTTGCTCGATCAGCCGGTCCAGGTTCTCGCGCCGCTCGCGATTGCGCAAAGGCAGCGTCTCCAGAATGGCCATCAGGTTTTCCTCGACCGTCAGCTTGCGGAATACGCTGGCCTCCTGCGGCAGATAGCTGATGCCGCGGCGCGCGCGCAGATACATCGGCAGCGGCGTGATGTCCGCTCCGTCCACCAGAATGCACCCGGAATCGGGGGTGATCAGGCCCACGATCATGTAGAAGGACGTGGTCTTCCCCGCGCCATTGGCGCCCAGCAATCCGACCACTTCCCCCTGGTCGACGCTGACGGTCACATCGTCCACCACCTTGCGCCCGCGGTACGATTTTGAAATCTCCCTGGTTTCCAGTTTGCTCATTGTTGCGGGTGTTTCTTGCGGATATGGCTGGTGGCGGGCTTGCCGTCCGAACCCTTCACGAGCAACCGGTCGTCGTCGGAATAGTAGGTCAGCTCGGTCCCTCGAGTGTTCCCGCGGACATTGTCGTTCATCATAGGATCGCCGCCGCGCAGAACGATCTTATTCTCATCAGTGTAATACTCCGCGTGCTCGCTCGTACCGGTCCGGGTGCGGACCGGACCGGTCTGCACGATCTGCACGGCGCCGTCGGCGAAGGCTTTCTGCAGGCGATTGTCGGCGCCTTCTTCGGCCAGCCAGGAACGCAGATCGGCCGCCTTCATCTGCAAACCGGCGCGGTTGAGCAGCACTCCGCCCGAGTAATGCGCCAGGCGGTCCTCATCCGTGTAAACCATGTGCGGCGCTTTCACCAGCGTGAAGATCGGGGTGGCGTCGCCATCCACCTTCGATGTTGCCGTCGCAGCGGCAGGCTTAGCTGCAACCGGCGCCGGCGCCGCGTCGTCGTCCGCCTTCTTCTCCTCGCGCGATTGCGTGACCACGTGGCCGTCGGCTTTAATCGAGCGCTTGTCGCGGTCGATCTCGACATGGTCTGCCTGGATACGGTTCACTCCCTGCCACAGCACCGCTTCGCCGTCGTATGTGACCAGCTTGGCGTGATTGGCGGAGGTCATGGCGCGCGCCACCGCCTGCAGCGGCTCGTCGCCCGAGAGCATCGCGGAGTCGCTCTTCTTCTTTGTCTGGTCCGGCAGGCGGCTGGTGTTCACGTGGCCTTCGGCGGTAAAGTTGCCGCTCTTTTCGTCCAGCACAATGCGATCGGCGATGGTGTTGCCGGTGCTGTCCCACATGCGCGCGTGCTTGTCCAACGTAATCCGGTTTTCCACCTGTTCCAGAATGCCGCGTTCCGCGCGCGCCTTGCGGTCGCCCGATTCATAGGAGAAATCGCCCCATTGCTCCATGCGCGCCAACTGGCTGGTTTTCGGATCGAACGTGGCCGAAACGTTCTTACTCACCGTGGTGGTGACGCCGTGCTTCTTGGCCAATTCGTCCGGTGTCGGGTCCGTCACCGTGCGGCAATTGACGGAGGCGAACGACTGCACGCGGTTCTGCGCGCCAAAGCCGATCGACATGCTATCGCCGATGAACCTGCGGTGATGCTGGGCTGCCAGGTTGGGCAGGAACTCCAGTTCGCTGGGCGTGTGCGTCTCCAGACCGGCGATCTCGCGCCCGCCGGGCTGCATCTTCATCAGTATGATCTCGCTGCGCAGAATGCGCGTCTCGGCGGGATCGTGGCCGGGCGTCGCCAACGGTTTCGATTCCAGAAACCCGTGTCCGCTGACCAGGGCCGCGGTCAGCGTGCTCTCGCCGTCGTGGTCCGCGAATTGCAAATCCACCCGGTCGCCCGTGGCGGTTATTTGGGAGCCTTCCGAATTGGAGACCAGGTGCGCGTGCCCCTCGCCGGTGATCTTCTCCACTTCGCCCGTATCGCCGTAATCGACCGTCAAGTGGTCGGCGCCGTACTGCAGCTTGCGGTTCGGGTAAGCATCCGTGCCGTGCGCGTTCTTCGTCTCGACATGGTGGATCGAGCGATCCTGCATCGCGATCACCGTGTCGCCTCCCTCTACGATGGTATTGTCGCGGGTCAACCGGGCCCACGGAGCCAGCCAGATGCCCGACAGGTTTTCCCGGTAGATCACCTGGCCGGCTTCGATCTTCATGGCCTTGGCGTGCGGCCCCGGCGGATACCAATGCAATTCCGCCTGGCTATTCAAAAACAGCTCGCGGGTGCTGGGATCGTAGGATGCGCCAACGGCCTTGCCATCGCCGTTCTCGAACTTGAAGGTCGCCGGGCGCTCGGTGACGGCTTTGCCGGTGTTGCTGTCGAACGTGACGCCCGAGGAGTGGATCGAAACCAATGTATGCTTGGGCTGGCCTTCATTCGGCACGGCCAGCGTGATATCCACCGCGCCATCGGAGTAGAGCCGCTTCTGAGATTGATTGTAGTCGGCGTGCGCGCTGTGTACCAGATTGTAATTGTCCGCATGCATGGACGGCATGCGCAATTCGACCTGCTCAAGATCCACGTGGTTGGAATCTTTAGCCTGGCGCGCGTTCTTGGCTGTAATGCGGCAGATGGTGCGGCTTTCCGGCGGCTCGGAGGTTTCGATCCAGCTCCAATCCAGGGCCGCGGAACTCAACTCTGGGGCCATGGCCTCGGGCTTGGCTGGAGCCTAGTCGTGCACTCCCCCCC
>DATKFU010000158.1:0-11511 GCA_035511215.1 Bryobacteraceae bacterium
AGGCCGGCCCTCCGCCAATCAATACCTCGCGGGAAGCCGAAGTCATGCTGCGAGACGGGCTCAAAGGCACCAGACACGATGCGACCATAGCTTGCCGCCTGAGTCTGTATCCATTGAAACGCAATTCGGTAAACCGCAATCCGGGCTCGCGTCGGGTTTCCCGTTCAATACATCGCCCTCGGCGTCGTCATGCTGCGAGGGCGCCGGACCCAAAGGGTACCCCTGCGAGCCTGCCCCACTTTTGACATTATGAAATTCACGTGGCGCTACGCTGCCGGCCGCCGATTCACTCGCCCGGTTTCGACCAGCCAGTTCCGGAACATGGCCACGAAGTCGCGCGCCACGGGCTCCGTGCGCAACTGCTCTAGCGTGAATTTCATCTTCCGGCTCCAGTTAGGGTATTGCCAGGTAGTCGCCGGCAGGTTCTGCTGGGCGATCTCTTTGGTCAAATCCTCCTGATTGACGGCCAGCAGTTGCGACGGCGTCAGCGCCAGGAAACCGATCACCGCATTGTGCAGGTCTCCGGTCATTTCAGGCACCAGCGCGGCCGCGGTGGGAAAATGGGCGGGCAGCAGACCGAGGCTGCGCAGCAGGTCAAGTACCTTCTGCTTCTCCGCGGCGCGCTCTTCCACCTGGCGGCGGTACATGGCGTCGTCAGGGAACATGCCGGCGCGGCGGCGCGCTTCGATATCCTCGCCAATCCAAAAGCCCGCCAGCGTGGGCAGGTCGTGGGTAGTGGAAGACACCAACGCGCGCTCGGGGTACTCCGCGTAGGTCTTGAACTTGCCGTCCGCGCGCTTTTCGAAATAGAACAGGCGGTAGCTCAGGATGCCGGCCCGGTCCAGCGTTTCGCGCACGAAAGGCTCGACGGTCCCCAGGTCTTCGCCGATAACGACCACCTGCCGGCGCACGCTTTCGAGCGCCAGAATGCGGACGAGGTCGTCGTGGTTCTCGCGGACGTAGGCGCCCGCGGTTGCGTCGCCGCCCTCCGGAATCCAGAAGAGGCGGAAGAAGCGCATCACGTGATCGATGCGGAGGGCCCCGCCATAACGGCAGTTCTTGCGGATGGATTCGGTGAACAGGCGATATCCGTTTTCGCGATGCTCTTCGGAGCAAGGCGGCGGGAAGCCCCAATCCTGGCCTTTCGGAGCGAAGTCGTCGGGCGGAGAGCCCACGCGGCAGCCGGAAACGAAGAACGGGCGCTGCCCCCAAAGGTCGGCGCCGAACTTGTCTGTAGCCAGGGCCAGATCGTGATACAGCCCGATGGCCAGGCCTTTTTTGCGCGCATAGGCCTGGGCGGCGGCGAGTTGCAATGAGAGCTGCCACTGCACGTAGCAATAAAACAAGAACAGCCGCCAGTGTTTTTTGCGAAAGACCTTCGTTTCGGGCGAATCGGGGTCCTGGTAGGGCGCCGGCCAGTCGGGCCAGGTCCAGAGATTTGGATTGAGCGCGTGCAGGTGTTCATCGAGCGCGCAATAGGTGGCGAACCGCCGGAGCAGATCGCCTTCGTCGATCAGAAACCGCATGAACTGCATGGCGCGCGCGGAGCCGGACCGGTGTTCGCGCAGAAACTCGGCGAAGGCCAGCTTCAGGAAGCGTAGTTTCCAGGCGCCGACCTGCTCATACTCGACAAATTCGGAATCGCGCAGCCGGGCGAGCTGGCGCTGGGTTTCGGGTTGCGACCACAGGCGCTGCGCGCGGCGCGACCGCTCGAAATCGGCGATGGACTCCACATCCAGATACAGGTAATTCGGATAGAAGATGCATTCCGGCAGATAGGGGCTGGTGTTGTAGGGGCGGCGGTTATAGATCGCGTGCAGCGGGTTCAGGGCAATAAAGCTGGCTTCGGCGTCGTCCGCGACCCAGTCCACGATGCCGTGCAAGTCGCGCAGATCGCCGGCCCCCCAGTTGCGCGCGGAACGGACACCGTAGAGCGCCAGCGCGATGCCCGCGGCCTTGCCGCCTGTGGCCAACGTGGGATGCGCGTAGGCGCGGGCGGGCGCCACGATCAGGCGGGTGACCTGCCGCAGACCGCCCAGGCGGATGCGCACATCGTGATAGCCGAGCGGAAGGTTGGCCGGAAGGGGAACCTGCTTGCGAACGTAGCGGCGACCGTCCAGGTCGGTTGTGCCGCACTCCGGATAGCTGCCCAAGTCGAATTCCAATGGGTGGGTTGGGCCGGTCTCTTCGCGAATCTCGATTTGCGCGGATTCCTGGGCCAGATCCGCGGGCGCGTGCAACGGAAGCTCGACGGCGCTGTTCTGAGTGACCACCAGGCAGGGCGGGGCCAAGCGAGTCCACTCCTTGCGGCGCCGCGCTTCGATGGAGGCACGCAGGGTTTCGGCGGTCCCGGCATGCACGCCCATTGAGCGCAGGATAGCCCGCTTGGTCTCATCCGAGGTGATGTGCTTGCGGCCCCACAAATCCCAATATTCCGGGTCGATGCGCCACAGGCGAGCGGCGAGATCGAGCAACTGCGCGTAATTTTCGGATGCCATGCGGGATACATTGATTTTACAGGATGGCTCCGATGTGCGGGCGCCACATACGCGCTACTCTTCGGCGAGAGCCTCCATCGGCGAGATCCGTGCGGCGCGGTGAGAGGGCCAAAGGCAGGCCGCGACAGACACCACCCCCATCACGCCCGCGGCGGCGGCCAGGATCGCGAGGTTGAGGGCCGGCACGTGGAAGAGGACCGTCTGCATGGCCCGGCCGGCCAGCCACGCGCCGATGACGCCCAATGCCGTGCCGCCGGCGAGCAGGCGCATGGCGAGAGAGAAGAACTGGCTGCGGATCTGCTGCGGCCGCGCGCCCAATGCCATGCGCACGCCGATTTCGCGGCGGCGCTGAGCCACCGCGTAGCTTAAGACTCCATAGCTGCCGATCGCGGTGAGCAACAGGGCAATTCCAGAGAAAAGGCCGGCCAGCAGGGCGGGCGAGCGGCGGGTGGCGAGGCTGTCGGCGATGCGAGTCTCCATGGATCGCAGATCGGTGACCGGCAGGTCGGGGTCGATTTGCCGGACCGCCTTTTGCAGCGTCAACCCAAGCGCTTCCGGTGGAAGGCCGGTGCGGACGACCAGGAAAATGTCGCCGTCGTCGCGGAAGTTGTAAGGATAGTAGACGGCGCCTTGAGCCGTATCGTCGGTGAGGCCGGCCTGTTTCACGCTGCCCGCAACTCCGACGACGGTGAACGCTTCGGCATCGCTGCCCTGCTCGGACCCGAAAAACACGCGTTGGCCCAGCGGGCTCGAATCCGGCCAGTAGTAGCGCGCAAAGTCCTCATCCACCACGCAGACTCGTTCCGCCTTGCGTGAATCGGCCGCCGTGAGGAATCGTCCCGCCCGCAAGGAGAGACCCAGCGCGCCGAAGTAGTCTCCGCCAACCCAATAAGAATAATGCCCCCGCGGCGATTCGCCAGGCCGGGGGATGCGGCCTTTCACTGCGGCCGCGCTCTTGCCGCTGTTGCCGCTGAGAGGCACATTGCTGATCACGCCGGCGGACAGTACTCCCGGCAGGCGGCCGATCCTGGCCATCGCCGTTTCCACAAATGCAACGCGGCCGGCCCCATCCGGGTAGTTCTTATATGGAAGCGAGACTTGCCCGGTCAGGATATGGTCGTACCGGAAGCCGGGAGAAACGCCCATCGCGCGTTTCAGACTGAGCCCCAGCAGGCCGGCTCCCGCCAACAGCATGAATGCCAATGCAATTTGCGAAACGACGAAGCTGTGGCGCAGGATTTGGGCTGCGCGGCCGCTGGTTCCACCCCGGCTCACGGACTGCAAGGCATGCCCCAAATGGCGTCGTAGATTGAACCAGACAATTGGCGCCGCCAGCACGACACCCAAGGCCAGGGATGCGGCCAGGGCGGCTAATGCCGATCGGGCGTCTAAGGTCACGTGGCTTCCCAAGGGGAGGCGGCCGGCGGCCATCCCGCCCAACAGGCGGATTCCGCAGGCTCCCACGGCGAGCCCCAGCAGCCCGCCGGCCAGTGTGAGGAGCGAGGTCTCGACTACCGCTTCGCCGGCCACGTGCCAGCGGTTCGCACCCAGCGCCTGCCGCACGGCCAATTCCTTGCCCCGGCCACTGGCGCGGATCAGCAGCAGGTTCGCCAGGTTGACCGCCCCGATCAGCAGAAGAATCAAGGCGCCTGCCTGCAGCAGAAGTAGTGTGGGCCTGACCGCGGCGACATGGTCCGCATGCAGCGGCGTCACGATGGACCGAAAGCCTGCATCGGCCATCATTTTGGCTTGCGGGTCGTCGACCTCCAGGTTGGCATTCTGGGTATCGATCTGCGATTGGGCCTGCGCCAGAGTGGCGCCCGGTTTGAGCCGGGCGATCATCTGAATAGTATTGCCACCGGAATGCCGCTGCAAAGGTGTGCGGTCTTCAGGGCGGGATGCCAGCGGGAAGTACAGGCTGGCTTCGGAGGAGAGGAAGCGGAAACCTGCCGGCAAGACGCCGATCACGGTCTTGGGAAGGCCATCCACGCGAATCTGCCGTCCGATCGCGTGCGGGTCCGCGTTGAAGCGCGTCCGCCAATACGCGTCGGTGAGAATAGCCACGCCGTCTGTTTGAAAAGTGGTCTCTTGTTCCGTGAACGCCCGACCCATCGCGGGGCCGGCCCCCACGGTGGCAAAGAAATCCGCGGATACGCGTGCGATCTGTTCGCGCTCCGTGGAGCCAGCTTCTCCGATAATCGCCTTGCCGTAGCGGTAAATCGCGACCGAGGCGAAAGCCGGTATATGGCCGCGTCGTTCGTAATAGTTGGTCAGGGATGAGCCGTCGCGCTCGACGCCGGCTTTCGGATAAGTATTGAACACCGTCACCAGCCGGCCGGGCTCGGGAAATGGCAGCGGGCGGAGCAGGACCGTGTCGATTACAGCAAAAATCGTCAGATTCGCGCCCAGACAGACCGCCAGTGTCAGCAGAGCGGTGACTGTCAGTCCGGGCGTCTTTCGCAGCAATCGGGCGGCGTAGCGCAGCTCCCGCAGCAGCTCATCGAACCAGTGGAGGCCGCGCGCCTCGCGGCAATCCCCTTTGACATTTTCCAGGCTGCCGAGCTCCATGCGCGCGCGGCGGGCGGCTTCTTCCCGGGGCGCGCCTGCGCGCACCAGGTCGTCGGTCAACTCCTCCATATGGAAGCGCAGTTCATCCGTCATGCCCTCTTCAAAATCACGGCGCCGCGTGAGCGCACGAAACACGGAACGAATGCGTCCCAGCATGTCAAACCTCCTCAGACGTGGTGTTCAAGGCCGCCGCAATCGCGGAGGCCAGCCGGTTCCAGCCGGCCGTTTCAGCGCGCAGGCGGCGGCGCCCCGCGGGCGTTAGAGTGTAGAACTTTGCCCGGCGGTTGTTCTCGCTCACGCCCCATTCGGCAGCGATCAGATCCTGGTGCTCCAGGCGGTAAAGCGCCGGATATAAGGATCCTTGCGGAATCTCCAGCGCATCGCGCGAGATCTGCCGGATGCGCAGCAACACGCCATATCCGTGCAGCGGTTTCAAGGATACGGCCTTCAGGATCAGCATATCGAGCGTGCCCGGGAGCAGGTCTGCGGTTTTGTCCAAGATGGAATCTTCTCCTAGTTCAACTAGGAGTATAGCGCACGCTCACCTAGTTTGCCAAGGAGAGTTTCGTGCGCCGCCCGGCGGCCTACAAAATTCGGACCTGCAAAATTCGCTCTTGACAAGTCCCACGAAATAGCCACTCTATGCATAGAGCAAAACAGTATGAACCAACCGATACCGCGAGACCTCTTTCCCGGCGCCTTGGAGATGATGGTATTGCAGACCCTGCGCCGGGGTCCGCGCCACGGCTACGCGCTGATGCGGGACATCAAGGCCACCTCCGACGACCTGCTGCAAATTGAAGAGGGCTCCTTGTACCCCGCCTTGCAGCGCATGCTCAAGGCCGGTTGGGTGAACGCCGAGTGGGGCTTATCCGCGCGGAATCGAAAGGTGCGCGTATACAAGATCACTCCGGCGGGCCGCAAACAACTCGAACGGGAAACATCGAGCTTCGACCAAATGCTGCAGGGGATCGCACGCGTCATGAGGCCGGCCGAATCATGAAATGGATGATCAATTTCGACCGCCGCCGCGGCCTGGACTGCGGGATCGATCGGGAAGTCGCGTCGCATCTGGAGGAAGGGACAGCCGATTTGATGGACTCGGGGATGCCCGAACAGGAGGCTCGCGAGAAAGCCAGCCGGGAGTTCGGCAATGTGCGCATTTACACGCAAGACAGCCGCGAAGTGTGGCGCTGGGTCTGGCTGGAAACGCTGTTGCAGGACTTGCGCTACGGCGCGCGGATGCTGCGCCGCAATCCGGGGTTCACGCTGGTGGCAGAGTCATGCGCGGGCTTGGATGTTGCGCCAGCGACAGGTACAAGAAATCGGTGGGCGCCTCGCGGCTCGGTCGAGCGCATGGTGCTCCGGCAAGGCTTCATCCTGGCGACGGCCGGCCTGGCCCGGCCCTGGGGTTGGCGGCCAGCTTTGCCGCCGAAAAGGCCCTGATGGCCATGTTCAGCTCGACTCAGCGCGATCCGGTCGCGTACCGGCTGGTGGCGCCCGCGTTGCCGGCCGTCACCACGCTCGCAGCCTGGGCACCCGCGCACCGCGCCTCGCGCGTGGACCCCATGCGCGCGCTACGGGATGAGTAGCCGTGCGGCGTGTGCCTATTTGGACTTCCGGCGGGCGAACAGCATCGCGCTCCAGTTCCGGTCCACGGAACAGATCTTGTAGTCCACCAGCCCCAGCGCCGCGGCGGATTCCCGCAGGAACGGTTGCGTCACACTCGATCCTTTGCGCCACAGGATCCAAAGCTTCGTGTGCGCGGCAAGCTTACGCATGCCCGGGAGGCAGGCCGGGGCATCGTGTACGAACCAGAGCGTGATGGGGCGCGGCGCTTCTAACGTCTCGCCTAACGTCTCTGTGGGCGTTTCTTCAAGGATCTCTTCTAGGGCGGCGCCGGCCGGCAGTTCCCCAATCACGCCGGCGTAGTTTCGCGGCGGATCGATGAGCGCCGCTGTCGATTCTTCCCGAATCCCGAGCTTCCGCGCCGCGCTGCGGGAGGCGTAGCGCGCCATCATCTGGGCCGGGACCACCGGACTCGCGGGCCGGTTAGCGTTAGCGTTAGCGTTAGACAGCGCCGTGCGCAGGGCGGACCGCAGCCGCTCGGGCGCTGCATAAACCGCATCCGGCAGCAGCTTCCGAATGGCATCGACCTTCTCCGGCGCGCCCCCCACGAAGACTATTGGGATGTGCCGCGTAGCTTTCCGGCCTCGCAGGAATGTAGCCACCTCGCGGCCGTGCGAAGGCAGGCGCGAGAGGTCGATCGCGAAGGCATCCGGTGGAAATTCGCGAATGGCATAGATTTCCTCGGAAGATAGCCTCTCGTCGTAATTCACCACGTACCCGGCGGCGCGCAGATTCTCGAGCAATGCCGCAGCTTCGCTCGCCTTCCAGTGAATCAGGCGGACGCGCGGCATTACGGCGCCACTGGCAGCACCACGTGCGACGCGTACGTCTTCGAGCGGAATACCTTCTGCGTGGCCGCCTGGTAGTCCGAAGCGTGCGCCTTGAAGATGTTCTCGACAAACGTTTGCGGATTGCGGTCGTAGAGCGGAAACCAGGTGCTCTGCACCTGCACCATGATGCGGTGGCCTTTCAGGAACGCATGATCGTTAGTATGCAAATCGATGCGGTAAGCCGTAACCTCATTGGGTACGATGGCTTTGGGATGTTCGAAACTCTCGCGAAAACGCCCGCGCAGAATCTCGTCCGCGATCATGAGTTCGTATCCGTCGAGCGCCCGGTCGTCCGGATTGAACTCCGGATAAACGTCGATCAGCTTCACCACCCAGTCGCTGTCGGTGCCCGTAGTCGAGCAGTACAGCTCGGCGGCAATATCGCCGGCAATCTTCAGGTCGTCCTGCAGCGGCCCGGTCTCCCAGGTCAGCACGTCGGGGCGGTTGTCCAGAAATCGCTGGTCCTCAACCAGCCACGCCGGCCACCCGCCGCCCGGATAGGTCGGGCTGATCGGGCGATGCCGGTAAGGCACCGGGCGCATGGGGTCGGAAATGTAACTGTCGAAGGCCTCCCCTTGGTCGCCTGGCTGGGAAGGTGCCCCGGAGGGCGCCGCGGCCGGCGGATCGAAAGACAACGCGCCGCTCTCGCGCAGATACAGATTCCGATTTTGGGCATCGCGCGGCGGCCACGAATCGTACCTCTCCCAGCGATTCGAGCCGGTCTGAAAGACCATGGCTTCCGGAAAATCGCGCGCGCCTTTGTCCTTCAGCCAGTAAGCGAACCAGGGCGCTTCGATCTGCGTGCGGAAATACTTGCTGGTGTTGCTGTCGAAAGAAATCTCGCCCAGCTTGCTGCCGTCGCGGCGCGCCCAGCCGCCATGATTCCAGGGGCCGGCCACCAGGTAGTTCAGATGGCCGGGATCGTTCTTTTCAAACAGCTCATAGATCTTCACCGGCCCGTAGAAGTCTTCCTGGTCCCACCAGCCCGCCACATTCAGATTCGGAACTTTCGGCCTCACACCCTCTGCGCCAATATACGGCGCGAAAGCCTGCTTCTGCCAGAACTGGTCGTAGTTCGGGTGGTTGACGAAGTCGTTCCAGGTGGGCATCTTGCCATGAAAGTACTTCTCATCGGCATTGGGAAGCGCGCCCAGATCCAGATACCAGCGATAGGTGTCGGCGCGGTCGAAGGCGAAATTGGTGTTGGTCTCCTTGGATGTCTCTAGCAGGGCGGCGTACTCGAACCCGTAGCTCAGCCGGAACGCGCCGTTGTGATGAAAGTCGTCGCCCAGGAACATAATCTGCCGGAGAAGCCTGCTCGGAGGCCGCCTTCAGGGCGGGGTGCGGGTCCAGCAGGGCCATGGTAGCCAGCCAGCCGCCGTAGGAAATACCGCCGTAGGAAATCCCCAGAATGCCGGCGCGCCCGTTATGACCTTTCACGTTTTCGAGCAGCCACTCGATGGTGTCGTATGTATCGGTGCTTTCGTCGATGGCTTTAGGGTCGCGCCTGTCGCGCACCTGCCGCTGCATCACGAACTGGCCCTCGGAATGGAAGCGTCCGCGGATGTCCTGGAACGCGAAGATGTATCCGTCGGCGATCAGGTGCGCATAGCGCGCGCGCAGGGCCTGCTCATCCGCCATCGCACCGTAGGGCGTGCGCTCCAGCAGGATCGGCAGACGCTCCCGCGCATCGCGCGGCGCGAAGATCACGGTATGCAGCTTCACGCCGTCCCGTACTGGAACCATGGCGTCGGTCTTGATGAAAGCCGAATCGTCCTGCGCGCGAGCTACGCCGGAAAGTGCCCCGCAGAGCAGAGTCAGAGTAAACCATGGACGTAAGCGAGCGGTCATGCGCTGGTCACCTATCATTTCTTATCGTTACCTATCATGGATAACCTATCACCCATCGGCCCGCGCTGCGCCGCCGCACACCACTTAGTGCGCTTCGATGTACCACGGCATGTTCACCACGATGATGCGCCCGTTGCCCTTGAAATACAGCATCGATTTTAAGGCGGTGCCGCGCTGGTTGTGCAGCATGTGGTAGTACCAGCGCCGCTCCACGATCTCCGGTATGATGACGGCGATCTGCCGGTCGGGATTCTTTTGCGCCAGGTCCAGCACGTAATCCACAATCGGAGTGATCACGAAGCGGTAAGGCGACGGCAGGATCGCCAGCTTCGGCGGCGCCATGCCCAATTGCAGAACCGGCTGCTCCACGAAGCCACACCACTCCTGCTGCAGGTAAATGGTGTGCTCTCCGGAATCGATGTGCACGGCGGTAACATCGGGCGAAATGGTCAAGGCGAAGGTGAGCGCCCGCTTGGCGATGTTGCTCCAGCGCTCCAGCGGCAACACCACCAGCGGCGGTTGGAAGCCATGCAACTCCAGTGGCGACTGGCTTAAGACCGACATGCCGACCTCATGATACTGGCGGCGCACCGCGATCATTACAGCCATTAAGGATGGAACTAACAGCACCGTGATCCAGGCGCCTGCAATAAACTTAGCCACTAACACCACCAGCACCGTGATCGCCGTGGCGGTAGCGCCCAATCCATTCACCAGCATGGCGGCCCGTGCGCCGCGCCCGCCGGTCCGTCTCCAGTGGAAGACCATGCCGGTCTGCGAAAGAGTGAACGCCATAAAGGCGCCCACCGCGAACAGGGGAATCAGGCGGTCCGTGACGCCGCCGAATACGATCAACAGCACGCCCGCCAGCGCCGCCAGCACGTACACGCCCTGGGAGTAGACCAGCCGCCGCCCGCGCGCGCCGAACGAGCGCGGCAGGAATCCATCGTGCGCGATAATCTTGCACAACCGCGGGAAATCCGCGAACGCGGTGTTGGCCGATAGCGCCAGTATCAGCAGGATGGAGCCGCTGGTAACGTAATAGAAAAGCCCCTTGCCGGCCACCGCTGCCACCAGCATGGAGAGCACGCTCTGGTATCCGGACGCCCCCGGGTCCGTGGCCACGATTCCGTAGGCGCGCACCAGGTAGGCGATGCCCGCCAGCATCACGATCAGCAACCCGATGATCACCGCCAGCGTGAGCCGCGCATTCCGGGCAGTCGGCTCGCGAAACGCCTTCACGCCATTGCTGACTGCTTCCACGCCGGTCATGGCGGTGCAGCCGCTGGCGAATGCTTTAAGAAGCAGCCAGACGCTCACGGCCGCGATCGCCCGTGGAGCAGGCGGCGGCGCTACCAGGGGAACCGGATGGCCGCCGGCCGCCAACGTCTTGGCCAATCCAATGCCGATGGCGATCAACAGGGTTCCGACGAACAGGTAAGTCGGGACCAAAAACACTACACCCGTTTCGCGCACGCCCCGCAGGTTCACCAACGTAACCACGGCCAGAATGCCCAGGCACAATAGCAGCGTGTGCGGCAGCAGGCCGGGCGCGGCAGACACCAGCGCACCCACGCCCGCCGAGATGCCCACCGCGACCACCAGGATGTAGTCGATCATTAATGCCGCCGCGGCCAGCAATCCGGGAAAGACGCCCAGGTTATGGCGCGCCACCGTATATGAGCCGCCGCCGCCCGGATAAGTTTCGATGGTCTGCCGGTACGAGAAGAAGACGATGGTCAGCAGAACGATAATGCTGATGCTGATCGGCAGGATGTAGGACAGCCCGGCCGCTCCCAGCGGGATCAGCAGCGTGAGCGCCGCCTCTGGTCCGTAACCCGCGGAGCTCAGCGCGTCCAGTCCGAAAATCGGAATGCCCGCCATCGGGCCGATCCGTTCGGCTCTTTCGTCGGAAGTGGGTAGCGGAGATCCGAACAGGAAGTCGAGAATCGCCATGCGACTCGGACCATCTTACCTTATGCGGCTGTGGCGCAAGCTTTTACACGTGCCTGCGTCACAAAAAAAGGCGGGTCCCCGGAAGGAACCCACCCACGCGAAACGGCGGCATTGCGCGGCCGACAATGCTATTGCTGCGTTTGCTTAGCCTGCGCCTCTTGCGATTGCGACCCCTCTCC